>JBJEJT010000353.1:0-2022 GCA_051878255.1 Candidatus Cryptobacteroides sp.
CGAAACCGCGCCTGCCATGATCATGGCCGTTACCACCGGCACCGTGGACTTTATTACCATCACTGCATCCGGATTCACTTTCAGGACCAGTTCTATCACTTCCTCCACGTGAGAAGTGTCAAAGAAATTCTTCTTGCTGTCGTAGTTGGTCGGGGCAGCTATCACTATGAAATCGGAGTCGCGGTAGGCTGATTCGGCATCCAGGGTCGCGGTGAGATTGAGGTTCATCCCGCTGAGATACTTCTCTATGTAGTCATCCTGAATGGGGGAAATGCGGTTGTTGATTTTCTCCACTTTTTCAGGAATCACATCCACGGCGGTCACTTTGTGGTGCTGGGACAGAAGGGTTGCTATTGAAAGTCCCACATAGCCTGTACCAGCCACAGCGATTTTGAGTTCATTTATTTCCTTCATTTCTGAGTCTATTGCTTCTTATTGATGACTTCACCGGAATCAGTCAGCCTTGACCGATTTGTCAAGTGCCTCGTATTTGGACTGTTTGCTCACATATTCAGGCACTATCTCTTTCATCAGCTTCACAACTTCCATATCGTCGAATGAGCTTGACACCTGCATAAGTCTATCCTCGTTGGCACAGGCGGTTGCATAGTCGTATTCCCTGACTTTTGCGACCAATATCTTCGGATTGGTGGTCGGGATGGTGCCTTCCTTGTCATTCAGCACTTCCTCATAGAGCTTTTCGCCGTCACGCAGACCTGTAAAGCGGATT
This sequence comes from Candidatus Cryptobacteroides sp., assembly GCA_051878255.1. Classification (GTDB taxonomy): domain Bacteria; phylum Bacteroidota; class Bacteroidia; order Bacteroidales; family UBA932; genus Cryptobacteroides. Next base: position 731 of record JBJEJT010000353.1, read on the forward strand.
TCCACATTCTTCGCACCGGAAAGGGCTATCATTCTCTTGGCAAGGTCCACGATTTTCACCGGCTTGCCCATATCGAAAACGAAGATTTCCCCTCCCTTGCCCATTGTCCCAGCCTCCAGCACCAGCTGGCAAGCCTCGGGGATGAGCATAAAATAGCGGATTATGTCAGGATGGGTCACGGTAACAGGACCTCCGCTCCGAATCTGGCTCTTGAAAAGCGGAATCACGCTGCCGTTGGAGCCCAGCACATTGCCGAAGCGGGTGGTCACGAACTGGGTCACGCCCTGCACCTCTCCGGACTGGATGGCTCTGTTGAGGGACTGGCAGTAGATTTCGCAAATACGTTTGCTGCATCCCATAACATTTGTCGGATTCACTGCCTTGTCGGTGGAAATCATCACGAATTTCAACGTGCCGTACTTCACAGCCAGGTCTGCAATCACCCTTGTGCCGTAGATATTGTTCTGGACCGCGATTCCGGGATTGTCCTCCATCATAGGCACGTGCTTGTAGGCAGCGGCGTGGAAAACGTATTCGGGGAGATGTTCCCTGAAAATGGTTTCCATATGGTCCTGGTTGGTAATGCTCGTGACTATGGTCTTGTTGCTGATGTCCGGATAATCCCTTGCCATCATCAGGCGTATGTCGTGCATAGGAGTTTCCGCCTGGTCAATCAGAATCATTTCGGCAGGGTTGAATTTTGCAACCTGACGTACAAGTTCCGAGCCTATGGAACCTGCTGCGCCCGTGATGAGTATGCGCTTGCCACTCAAAAGGGCTCCGATAGCCTCCATATCTATCTGAATCTTGTCCCTCGGAAGCAGGTCTTCTATGTCCACCTCGTGGAAACTGTCGTGGGATATGTTGTCTTTTCCGTCCCATTCCTCGCCTCCGGACATCATCATAATCTTCATCCCCGACGCTATGACTTCATCCACCATTTCAGAGTTTGAACGGAACTTGTCGGCTTTCAGAGGAGATACGAGAAGAACCTTTGCGCCGCCGGATGCGAGCTTGCTTATGAGTCCGCTTTTGTTTACATAGACAGGCTTGCCCATCAGGTACGCCCCTTTCATTTCCTTGCCGTCCGAGATGAATGCCTTGAGAGTGTATTTCTTCTCTTTCACGGCAATGATGCTTTTCGCCACACTGATGCCTCCGGCTTTTGTGCCGTAGATGACCACCGGGACTGCGTGATCAAGATTGAATGAGTCGAAAAGCCTCTTCACGATCACCCTTTCAGCCCACAGGAGCAGGGTGCTTACGATGAAGATGTAGATGACCGAAATGAA
>JBJEJT010000354.1:0-2017 GCA_051878255.1 Candidatus Cryptobacteroides sp.
TGGACCTGGCAGATCGGAGCCAATGTGACCTGGCAGAATGTGACGATTACAAATCGGACCCTCGTGGACAATGGAGAGGTGACCAAGACTCTCGTGGGTCCGAAGATTGACGATAAATACGTGCAGGTGATGACAGAGGGCGAGGCTCCGTATTCCTTCTTCGTATATAAACAACTATATGACACCGAAGGGCGTCCTATAGAGGGAGCATACGCTGACCTGAACCACGACGGCGCCATCACGATGGATGACCGTTACTGCTACCATTCACCTGCGGCAGACGTTCTTATGGGATTCAACACCAGCCTCACCTGGAAGAACCTTACCATTTCCGCAACTCTGCGTGCAAGCATAGGCAATTACATCTATAACGCTATGGCAGTCAATACGGGCGCTCTCGAGACCATCAAATACAGCGCACCCCAGTTGAGCAACCTTCACAAAAGTTACCTGGACACCCAGTTCAAGCAGCGTCAGTTCTTCTCCGACTACTATGTGGAGAATGCCTCCTTCCTCAAGATGGACAACTTGACGGTAAGTTACGACTTCGGACGCTTCTGCAACAATGCCATAGGCGTAAGGGCTTCGGTGATGATGCAGAATGTGTTCACTATCACGAAATACTCAGGTGTGGATCCGGAAAACATCTATGGATTTGACTCTTCGTTCTATCCTCGTCCGAGAATCGTCTCCCTCAGTTTAGGTTTGGATTTCTAAAGACTACGCGATTATGAAAAATACTGCTATAAAAATTTTTGCGACCCTCGCACTTGCTGCGGCTTGTGCTGCCTGCTCTCTGGACCAGTATCCGCACGTGGAGACGACTTCCAAGGACGTATATGTCAGTGCAGCCAACTATGAGGCAGTGCTTTCGGGCATCTACAGTTCACTGATTGTGAACCTTTCGGACATTTCATCCGACGACCGTCTTCAGAATTATACCCGTGCTCTGATAATGTTCCAGGAAGCCACCACCGACAACCTCGACAATGTCTGGGCGGCAGGCGAAAGTACGGTGGACCTGAACAATCTTTCCTGGACGGCATCAGATTCCTGGGTGTCCGCAATCTGGTACCATATCTACAATATCGTCTCCCTCTCCAATGAACTTATCCGCAATGCGTCGGATTCCTATATCGACAGGTTCTCTGAAGAGGAACGTGCCCGCATAATCCGCTACCGCAACGAGGCGAGGGGTCTGAGGGCACTTGCGTACTGCCACGCCATCGACCTGTTCCCTGCCGTTTCATTCGTGGATGAAAATTCTGTCGTCGGTTCATACATACCGCCGGTTTATGACAGGAAGCAACTCTTTGCCTACCTGGAATCGGAACTCAAGGATCTTCAGAACCTGCTTCCTGCCACTTGCTACGGACATTTCACTTCTCCTGCCGCATCTGCTCTTCTCGCCAGGCTCTACCTCAATGCGGAGGTCTATACAGGCGAGCCGAAATATGACGAGTGCATCGCCGCCTGCCAGAACGTATTCAATGCCGGTTTTTCCCTCGAGAATGATTACCACAAACTGTTCAATGCCGACAACCATCTCAGGACCAACGAGATAATTTTCTCGCTTGCCTGCGATGCCACGCATACCGCCGCCTGGGGAGCCGGCACCTATCTGGTTTGCGCCACCCGTTTTGACAATTATGTGGACATACTCAAAGATTTCGGCGTGAGCGCATATTGGAACTGTATCCGTACCCGCCGCGAACTCGTGAACAAATTTGAGGACGCTGACTGCCGGGGCCGCTTCATCAGCCGCGACCGCATTTTCTACGACCCGGAGAACACGGACTACTACGCAGATGAGGGAGACCTGACCTATATGTATAGAGACCGTGACGTGAACATTGCAGCCCACGATGAAACCGCCACAGGCTATCTCATTACCAAATGGTCCAACTTGACCGATGCGGGAGAGCCTTCTTCCGACACCGGTGTTTCAGGAGCAGACACCGACTTCCCTATGTTGAGACTTGCCGAAGTGAACCTCATTTTTGCCGAGGCTGTGCTC
>JBJEJT010000355.1:0-2011 GCA_051878255.1 Candidatus Cryptobacteroides sp.
GTCCGCCAAGACCATTTCGGGCTATGTATATTGTTCGGCAGGCTATGGAGAATCGACCCAGGACCTTGTATATTCCGGGGCTGCCCTCATTGCCGAATACGGACACATCCTTGCAGAAAACGAAAGATTCAATTACGGGGAAAGTATGGTCGTGGCAGACATTGATGCCGCCAAACTTGACAACCTGCGACAGAAAAGCACCTCATTCAAGGCATACTGTCCCGACGGACGTTGCAACTGGAAAGGGCTTTACAGGAGAATAGACGCCGGGGCAGCGGCTGACACCGATTTCGAGAAAGAACTGCTGCACAAGGTCGAGCCGCATCCGTTCATACCTTCAGGCGATTCGGGAGAACTTGACAGACGATGCAGGGAAATCCTCTCAATCCAGGTGGAAGGACTTGCCACAAGACTTGCACACATACATTGCAAGAGCGTAGTCATCGGCGTATCCGGCGGACTGGACAGCACTCTGGTACTGATAGTTGCGACAATGGCTTTCGACAAGCTCGGACTGGACCGCAAGGGCATTACCGGTGTGACTATGCCTGGCTACGGCACCACGGGGCGCACCAGGGGCAATGCGGTGGACCTTATGGAAGCGCTGGGCATAAGTTCGAGGGAAATATCCATCACGGCAGCCTGCGCCCAGCATTTTCAGGACATAGGACACGACGGCAGCGTACACGACGTTACCTACGAGAACTCCCAGGCAAGGGAAAGGACACAGATACTTATGGACATTGCGAACCAGACTTCCGGCATCGTAGTGGGTACGGGGGACTTGTCCGAACTGGCATTGGGTTGGGCGACCTACAACGGAGACCATATGTCTATGTATGGCGTGAATGTAAGCATACCGAAGACACTGGTCAGGTATCTGGTGAAATGGGCAGCGGAAAACAAGTTCGAGGGACAGTCAGGAGGCAGAAGCGTCAGGGAAATACTCCTGGACGTGGTGGACACGCCTGTGAGCCCGGAACTGCTGCCTGCGGACGAGGACGGGAACATACTTCAGGTCACGGAGAATCTCGTGGGTCCATACGAACTGCACGATTTCTTCCTCTACAACCTGCAGAGGTTCGGGTTCCCGCCGGAAAAGATATATTTTCTGGCGTGCAAGGCATTCGATGGGGTATATGACTGCAAGACCGTGGAAAAATGGCTCCGCACTTTCCTGCGACGGTTCTTCAGCCAGCAGTTCAAGCGCAGTTGCCTCCCTGACGGACCGAAAGTCGGAAGCATATCCCTGTCCCCTCGGGGTGACTGGAGGATGCCCTCAGACAGTTCCCCGGCAGAGTTCCTGGGGTCGTTGGATTAATACTCACCGAGCCTTGAAGCTGTCCAGCGGAATGTCATAGACATCTCCATCGTCAGCGGTGAACGAATTTGGAAAGACAGAACGGAGTTCCTTGAGCAGGGATTCCGTTTTGATGTATCTGGAGGAATAGTGGGCACAGACAAGACGTCCGGCTCCTGCCTTGAGGGCACAGTCCGCAGCCTCGAGGGTGGTGGAATGATAGCGTTCCCGTGCTTCTTTCTCCAACGCGGCTTCATAGGTCGCCTCGTGATAGAGCAGGTCCACTCCCCTTACCCACTGCGGGAGTTCCGGAAACGGAGCAGTGTCGCTGCAATAGGCAAAACTCCTGGCCCTGTATGGTCTGTAGGTCAGTTCTGCATTGGGAACCCTCAGGATTTCATTCCCCTCGGAGTCGAAGCGGACCAGGTCCTCCCCGTCTTTCAGACGGCAGATTTCCTCCACTCCAAGCCCGTATTGTCCGATACGGAACTTTTCTACGTTCAGTTTTGGCTCGGTTTCCCTGAACAGGTAACCGTAGGTCTCGATGCGGTGGTTCAGCGGGAATGCCTGCACGCATACGGACTTGCTGCTGTAAATCAGTTTCGGCTCCGTGCATCTTACCGGAACGAACTCCACTTCCAGGCGGGTGGGGTCGGTGTTGCTGAGCCTGAAATAGTCAAGTGCTGACGAGAGGGCGGCTGGTCCATAGAC
>JBJEJT010000356.1:0-2010 GCA_051878255.1 Candidatus Cryptobacteroides sp.
CACCACCATTGTCCCCGGAGACTATGTGATGGTGTACAGCAAGGACGAAGGAATGGGCACCCAGAGCAATGAAGATGGCTATTTCAGCATCGATATCAACAAATACGGCACTGTAAAACTGGAATTTTCGAGAATAGGGTACACCACGGTCTTCCTTGACGTGGACACCCGCTACGACATAGACCTCGGAGAAATCATCCTTGAACCTCAGGTTCTTATGCTGACGGCTGCATTCGTCACTCCGGAGGGGATGACATCTGCGGAGTACATACTTTCCAGACTGTGGCGCCAAAGCCGGGAAAACCGGGAGAAGAAGTCCGACTACCAGGCTGAAATCCAGTTCAATGTGGCAACCCACGAAATTCCAATGGTCGCGGGCGTGCTGCCGGGAATCACCACGGGCTTCGTGAAATTCGTGGCTGCCGTCAAAGGTTACGGTCCATTGGTGAAGTACTGCCTCGAGGAAGACGAATTCTCCGCATCGGTGCGTCTGGACAGGGTCGTCCGCAGGGGAAAGACCACCGACTACAACAAGAAACTGCTTTCAGGAGAGGACCTGCTCCCAAAAGTCCAGAAAAACCTGCTGAATCTTTTCAGCCTCATCGACCTTTTCGACATACTCTACTCCACTGCCACATCCTGGGGAGAAAACTTCTCCAACTAACACACCTTCACCCACGCCGGCACCTATGAGTACGGAGACAAACTCGTGGACGTAATCGAGTGGCAGGATTCCAGGGTGAGGGCGGCAGTCCATATCGTCGAGGACGACTGGGGCATACTGAAAGCGCAACTCTACTCGAATGAGGGGGAAGTCATACGCTGCGAGGCAAGGGACAGGGGCAACGGAGTCTATATGCCGGTGACTTTCGTGATGAAACCTGCATTGACAATGGTCCGCGCAGAACAGATCCCCGACCTCATCGAAGAAGTCAAGAAAATCAAGAAACTCAGCAATTCCACACGGGAAAGGGCAATCAAAGTGCTTGAGTCACACATCGGTGAGGATTTCAACCCCTACATCTCGATTGACTGCTCGGTACGCTATGTGAACTGAGGGATGGTCGGGACACTTCCTAATCTGCATCCGGGGTATAGGTCTTCAAAGCAAGTTTCTTGACTATCATCACAAAACCTCCGGTAAGAATGAGGTTGAGGACGATGGTAAGCACTGAAATCAGCAGCAACGGTCCTCCGAGCCCGTAACTCATAGCGATGAAAATGACACCCGCACCCACTTCTCCCCTCGTGAACATACCCACGGACAGGGCGAGCCTCTCGCTGAACTTGCGGTCGCGGTAGAATGCCAGAGGCATAAGCTTGCCTAAGTTGGACAGCAGGGACACGACCACCACGTGCAGGGCAATCATACCCCAGGACATCATAGGCAGGGTACCCACCTCGTTGTGCGCACTTTCGGCAGCGGACGCACTCATATCTACGCCTATGAACTGCGGCATACTCACTCCCACGAGGAACATAAACAGATACGATACGGCAGTAGCCACATTCTGTTCAACCTTGCTGTCTATATGCCGGGTCTTCATAACCACTCCGAGGACGAAAGCCGGCAGCAGCACCTCGATATGGACACCCTCGTGCTCTCCGAGGTAATACTCGGAAATCTGGTAGATGCCCTGAGTGAAGATGATGACCAGGACCGAATAGGTCAGGATTGCTTTCCAACTCTGTTTCATCCTGTAATGGTCCATCTTCTTCCATCCGAAATACAGCAGTGCCAGCACGACGATGAGAATCACGACCATCTGCCATTTCATCCCTATCATCGCAATCTGGAGGGGAATCATCAGCAGGATTGTGTCGAGGTCGTCGAAGATGGCGAGAACCTGTATCTTCTTGTACATCCAGCTGGACTTGAGCTTCAGGGCTGCAAGCATAGTGAAAAGTATGCCTGCCGATGTCGGTGCGGCGAAACGGGTCAGGAGCAGAGTTTCCTTCCACAGTTCGCCGTCTCCCCACTGGGTACTCGGGAAGAGGACGAAGATATAA
>JBJEJT010000357.1:0-8181 GCA_051878255.1 Candidatus Cryptobacteroides sp.
TCCTGCTTCCGTGTCCCTAAGAAACACGAAAGCGGCACAGATCTGCATGAACAAATATAAAGAAATTTTGCAGAAAACACGCCCTCACTCTTTTCTGTTTGAGTCAGTCAAACAAATACTCGCACCCAGGGCACAGCCTGCGAGGAATGTCCCGGCATTGGCGAATGCCTCGGCATAGCGTTTCCTTACAACCAGGATGATAAAGACGGCGAACATTATCGCACCGATGCTGGCAACGGCATCATTAGGCCGAATGAAGAATATGAAGGCGAATCCCAGGCCGTAGAATACACTTTTCCACAAACCGTGTCTGTTTTCCGTGTCTGTCAGCATCCATTTGGCAGCCAGATAGATGGACGGACAGATGAAAGGCAATGCCCATTCCTCGCACTGGTTCCCCTCCACTATGAAATCAAACAGCGGCAGACAGGTCATCAGCACGGCGACGAAAGCTTGCTTTCCCGACACGAACAGGCGGCAGGTCTTGAATATGAAAATGAAAGATATGCTCAGGGACAGGACCTGAAGCAGGAAAATTCCGGCCTTTCCCGGAATCAGCCACTGTCCGAGTGCGTCGATATAGAAAATCACCGGCCCCTTGTGGTCGAACAAATCTGTATATGGCATCTTGCCTTGGGTGATTCCCAGACCCACAATCTTGAAAATTGCGCTGTCGAATCCCATATACTTGTATATGGGAGAGGTGGAAAAAGAAAAGAACAGCAGGAATATAAAGGCAAGTGCAGGAAAGCACCATAAAAACTTTTTCTTGTCGAATATGCTCATAACTTATAAGTCCTTTTCAGCATCCTCGGGATGTGTCGTAGGTTTGTCGATATGGATTCCGTTGTATTCTCTTGCAAGATAGGAGGGTCTGCGTTTGGTCTCGTTGAAGATGCGTCCTATATATTCTCCCATCACCCCGAGACAGAGCAGTTGCACTCCTCCGAGGAACAGCATCACCACCATAATCGTAGGGAAGCCCTGCACAGGGTCCCCATAGATCAGAGTCTTGATGAAAATGAAAATCATATAGATGAAAGCGGCGGCTGACACCAGCACCCCGCTGATCGTGGCAAATCTCAACGGGGCTATGGAGAACGAGGTGATGCCCTCGATTGCCAATGAAAACAGGGTGAAGAAATTCCAGGAGGATTTACCTGCCACCCGGTCGCCCCTGTCGAAGAGGATTTCCTTCTTGCGGAAGCCTATCCAGCAGAACATTCCCTTGGTGTAGCGTTCAGACTCCCTCAGCTTGGTGAGGGCATTGATGCAGCATCGGTCCAGCAGACGGAAATCGCCGACATTCTGCAACACCTCTATCTTCGTGGTTTTCTGCAATATGCGATAGTAGGCGAGAGAAAATGCCTTTCTCAGGAAACTCTCCTTGCCCCTTGTCTTGCGTTTGGCATAGACATCCTCATAGCCTTCCTCCCAGTATTGCAGCATCTGGGGAATCAGTTCAGGCGGGTCCTGGAGGTCTGCATCCATAATTATCATACAGTCGCCCTTGACATAATCGAAACCCGCAAGCATAGCCCTTTCCTTTCCGAAATTACGGGACAGGTCCAGATATGACACCCTGCCGTCCCTCTCCCGGAGGTTTCTCATAACCTGGAGCGTGCGGTCCCGGCTGCCGTCATTGACCAGCAGGAGTTCCCATTCATATCGTTGTGGAATGCCCTCTATGACCTTCAACAGGCTTTCATAAAACAACGGGAGAGATTCTTCTTCGTTGTAGCAGGGTACGAGTACTGTAACTTTCTTCATCACCATCAAAGTTGGAACGGATAGCGAAGTTACAGATTATTCCAACTATTTTCAAGTGTTTACATAATTTTCCCTTAGAAACGGCTCTGTTCGTCGAGTTCTCCCACATTCCGGTGGCGGTTGGCAGCGGACTTGCCGAAATTCCAGCTCACTCCAAGTTTGATGCTGGTCATCGAGACATATTGTTCGAGGGTGTAGGTCTTCCGTCCGTTGTCAATGATGTCCAGATTCGTGTTGAAAGAGTTGAAGAGGTCGTTCACATACAGGTTGATGCTGAGATTGCCGTCCAGCAGGGACTTGCTCAGGAACCAGTCCATCTTCCACATCATATTCACTTTGTAATAGCCCACCAGCTGAGGGGTCACGACGAAGGCGCTCAGACCGGTCTTGTAGTTCTTCGGCAGATAGAAAGTGGTGGTAGCATAGCAGTTGAAACTGTGTCCAGTGTTTGTGAAACCGTCCGAAACTGTGGATGACATTCCGTCATAGGGTTTGAAATACAGGAAGTTGTAGCTGGCATTGGCAGTGAGTGTCCACCATTTGGTTATGGGAAGTTCGGATACGGATGCTCCCAGATATGCGAACTGCTGCACACCGGAGTTCTCGTATTTCATAAGCATCATTCCGGTCTCATTGTCGAGCACGGGAACCTGTATGTCGCTGTAGTCCCTGATTCTGCTGTAGCCGCTGAAAATGCTGAATCGGTTTGCAATCACTGCCGACAGGGAGACGTTGTGCGAGAATGCCGGTTTGAGGTCTGCCTTGCCCTGGATGGACGTGGTGGCGTTGAGATAGCTTCTGAACGGGTTCAACTGCCAGTATTTCGGGCGGCTGATGCGGTAGGCATAGTTGGCTGACAGGATGAATTTCCTCGACGGCATCCAGGAGAGGGTGGCGTTGGGGAAGATGTTGAAATAGCCGTCCTTGCTGGTGGAGTTCTGCCACAGACCCTGGGTCGCCGTCACTTCGCCTCTCACTCCTATCTGGGCGTTGAACTTGGTGCCGAACTGCTTGGCTATGTTGCAGTAGAGAGCCCCTATGTATTCCCGGTATTTGAAGTTGTTGATTTCCTCAGGTGTCCCGGCGAGGGTCCAGGATCCGGTGTCCTCGAAATTGTATCGTGAGAATTCATTGTCCGTGAGGGATGCGGCAAACTTGAAACCGGCTTCGATCCTGCCTGTCTGCTCCCAGAAAACAGTGCTGTAGTCGGACTTGACGGACACCAGGTTGAGCGTGCGGTCGGTGTTCTCGAAGAAACCGTAGTCTTTGTATTTGTCAGATAAAATGTCCGCAGGGATTTGGAGCCACACGTTCTTCTGGGTGTTGTCCACTCCGGAATAGTTGCGGCTGTAGTCTATGTTGATGGTCAGTTCCGCCTGCCTTGCCTCGTCGAAGATGTGGGAATAATTGAGGTTGGCATAGAAAAAGTTGCCGTTGTTGAAAGTGTTGGTGCCGCTGCGCATACGGGAATTAAGCCTCTGTGCCTCCGTGCCCCAGTTGATGTAATCGTCTATCGTGCTGCTGTCCAGGATTTTCTGGTCCTCGCCATTGTAACGGAAATTGGCGATTACACCGAAGATGTCCTTGTCGCTGATGTGCCAGTCGTTCTGGATTTTCACATCGTGGGACATTGTCTGGTTCCTGATGTCCGTGAAGGAGTTCTGGCAGAGGCTGTAGTCACTTCCGTACCACTTGTATTCGTTGGTGAGACCGGAGTTGTCGATGTAGCCGGGGGTGTAGGAGAAGAGGGTGTAGGTCTTGTCGGTCTTGTAGATGAGCTTCGTGCCGAGGTTTGCCTCCCCTCCCTGTCTGAAGTTTGGTTTGCGGTAGAGGAAATCATAGGCACCGGAGGCTGTGACGGAACCGCTGAATCCCTGCTTGAAGCCTTTGCGGGTCTTGATGTTTATGATTCCGCCGCTGCCCTCCGCATCATATTTGGCTGACGGGGAAACCATAAGTTCCACCTTGTCTATGGAATTGCCGGGGCTGCCTTTGAGGAAGTTCTCGAGGTCCTTGCCTGAGAGGTTGGACGGGCGTCCGTCTATCCACACTGCCACCGTCTGTCCGTTGAGTTTCACGTTTCCGTCCTTGTCCACCGTCACTCCCGGGGAGTTGCGCAGCACATCCATAGCATCGCCTGTCTGGGCAACGGCAAGTTCCGATACATTCATCACGATTTTGTCGAAATGCTGTTCAAGCAGTTCCCGCTTGCCGGTCACGACTGCCGTCGCGAGGACTGCGCTGTCTTCTTCGAGGACTATGGTCCTGATCGCCACCGTGTCGGCTGCCTCATTTTCTATGCAGGATGTCAGAGGCGCACGGAATTCCTTGTAACCTACGAATGAACAGATGAGGTCGGCTCTGTCGGGGGAGTCCAGCTGGACTGTCGTCCTGAGGCAGTAGTCTCCGTCGGTTCCGGCTGCCGTGCCTGCTATCACAACTCCGCTTGTGTCCACCAGGGCGACTGTGGCGAAGCCGATACCGTTGCCCTTGCTGTCGGTCACACGGCCTTTGAAATGGTTCAGGTCTCGGCTTGATATGTTGTTTAGGATTGATTGGGTGCCGGTATGGTATGTGTTCGCATAGATTGTCGGGGACAAAATAGCCAGCAATAGGATGACAAGTTGTTTTTTCATTTATATTCTAATTGTGTATTAGTATAGTAGTACACCGACAAAGTAAGCGCAATTATTTGAGATATGCAAGAATTTCAAGGAAAATTTTTTTTAACGATAACTGACATATCCCCGACCCGGGATCTCAATCCCCCTGTGTCAGCATTTCCAGAAACCGCTTCATCCCCGAAGTTGCCTTGTCCCGGATGATATGCACACCCCGGATTGAAGCCGCAGCCGAAGGTTCAGGGTCGATGACATAAATCCCGCAGCCTGATGGAGCAAAGCGGTAGAGCGACGCAGCCGGATACACTTGCATCGAAGTCCCCACAATCAGCAGCACATCCGCTTTCGCCACCAAGGCAGCCGCAGCCTCCAGATTGGGCACAGCCTCCCCGAAAAACACGATATGCGGTCTGAGCCGAGTCTTCCGAGGACCTCCCGTTTCTCCGTACTCCACCCTCCGATAGCCTATATCCATCACATACTCGGTGGAAAAACCGTCCCTCTCGCAGCAGCAGTCTTCCGGACGCACCTTGGTCAGTTCCCCGTGCAGATGCAGCACCCGTGTACTTCCAGCCCTTTCGTGGAGATTGTCCACATTCTGTGTCACCACTTCCACATCGAAATCCCTCTCCATACGGGCGAGTATCCTGTGTGCCTCATTAGGCTCCACATCCTTGAGTTGAGCCCTCCGTACATTGAAAAATTCCTGCACCTTTTCCGGGTGGTACCTCCAAGCCTGTGCAGAGCAGACTTCCTCCACCGGCACATTGTCCCACAAGCCATTCCCGCCCCTGAATGTGGACAACCCGCTTTCCGCACTGATTCCCGAGCCGGAAAGCACTACTATTCTTTTCCTGTCAGCCATAACTGTTCTCAATCCGTGAATCTGGAATTCCATTCCGCAGCAAATATAGCAAAACCTTCTGCAGATTGGATAAAAAGGATAACTTTGCAAAAAAAATTCAGTCAATGGAGGCATATATGATACCGACCTCGGTCAAGGAGGTGCAGGCTTTGGGATGGGACTACATAGATGTCATATTTTTTACCGGGGACGCTTTCATAGACCATCCGGCATTCGGTACTGCCGTGATTGCCAGGTGGTTGCAGAAGCACGGATACAGAGTGGCAGTGGTTCCCCAGCCAAATTGGCAGGACGACCTCAGGGATTTCCGCAAACTCGGTGCGCCGAGGCTCTATTTTGCCGTCAATGCCGGGGCTATGGACTCGATGGTGAACCATTACACGGCATCCAAACGCCTGCGCAGCGACGATGCCTACACTCCCGACGGCAGGGCAGGGGCACGTCCGGACTATGCCGTGACTGTCTATACCAAAATCCTCAAGAGCCTCTGGAGGGACATCCCGGTGGTAATAGGCGGCATCGAGGCTTCGTTGCGCAGGCTGACCCACTACGACTATTGGCAGGACAGGCTTCTGCCGTCGGTGCTCGTCTCATCCGGCGCTGACTGGCTCTGCTACGGGATGGGGGAGAGGACTATGCTCGAACTCACACGTGCCATCGAAGCGGGACGCAACATCTCCGATATAAGGAAAATACCCCAGATAGGATTCTATTGTGACGGGAAGTGCCGCACCCGGGATGCCGTCATCCTCCATTCCTATGAACTATGTCTGAAAGACAAGAAAGCTTTCGCACAGAATTTCCATCTCATAGAGACCTGTGCGAATATGATGCACCCTCCGGTGATCGTGGAGCCGGTGGGCAATGGCTACGTGCAAATCAACCCTACCCTGCCTCCTGCCACCACGGCTGAAATGGACTCGTTCTGGGACCTGCCGTTCACCAAACTTCCGCATCCCCGTTACAAGGGCAAGAGAATCCCTGCCTACGATATGATAAAGTATTCCGTGAACACTCACAGAGGATGTTTCGGAGGCTGTAATTTCTGCACCATAGCCGCACATCAGGGCAAATTCATACAGTCCAGGAGCGAGGAAAGCATATTGGAAGAAATAGCGGGACTAAATAATCTGCCGGGATTCGCCGGGAACATCTCCGATGTCGGTGCCCCCACGGCGAATATGTATGGTATGCACGGCAAGGACACCTCGGTTTGTGAGCGCTGCCGCCGCAAGTCCTGTCTCTATCCGGCTCCGTGCAGGAATCTGGACCGTTCCCACGCCCGTCTCTTGAAACTCTATTCCCGCATAGCCGCCGTCAAGGGCATACGCCACGCCTACATAGGCAGCGGCATACGCTACGACCTCTTCCTCGACGAAAACGGCTTCGTAGATGAAACATCCCGCCCGTATCTGAAAGAATTGATACTTGACCACACCTCGGGGCGTCTGAAAGTGGCACCGGAACACACTGAAGACTGTGTGTTGAGGCTTATGGCAAAGCCGTCCTTCCGGTTTTTCGAAAGGCTGCGCAAGGAGTTCGATGCCATTGTCCGCAACTCGGAAAGGAAATGTGAACTTGTACCGTATTTTATTTCGTCCCACCCGGGGTGCGGAATGAGGGAAATGGAAAAACTTTCCCGCAATCCCGCTTTGAGGGGGTTGTATATGGACCAGGTGCAGGATTTCACCCCGACACCGATGACCACCTCATCCGTGATGTTCTACACCGGCCTGAACCCCTCCACGCTGGAAAAAGTCTTCGTGGAGCGCGAAACTGAACGGAAAAAGCAGCAGAAGTCGTTCTTTTTCAGGAGAAAGGATTCCCGGTCGGGCAGGCAATGACGAGTTGCTGACATATCGATGCAAATCATTGCCTCCCCGACCGGCAGTCTCAGTTGTTGTAGGCTGTCTCCCCGTGTTCATAGATGTCAAGCCCCTCTTCCTCGATACGGTCACTGACACGGATTCCCTTGATTTTGTGCATAGCAAACATAATGACCCAACTCAGGCAGAATGCCCAGGCGCAGATACATAGGATTCCCAGAGCCTGGATGCCAAGCAGATGAGCCCCTCCGCCGTAGAACAGACCATCCTCAGTGGCAAACAGTCCCACGCAAAGCGTTCCTATGATTCCGCAAACTCCGTGTACCGAAACGGCACCCACAGGGTCATCAATGCGCAGCTTGTGTTCAAGAAAATAAACCGATCCTGTCATAGCCACTCCGCAAACGGCACCTATGATGGCTGCCCCTGGCACGGACACGAGGTCACAGCCAGCAGTAATCCCCACAAGTCCGGCGAGTATCCCGTTGCAGACAAGTGAAAGGGAGGGTTTGCCGAAAATCATCCAGGTCAGGAAAAGGCTGGCGAGACCGCCTGTCGCGGCAGCCATATTGGTGGTACAGAACACCCTGGATATCGCCCTTGCATTTTCTGCACCCTCTGCAGCGAGCTGTGAGCCCGGATTGAATCCGAACCAGCCGAACCAGAGTATGAACACCCCCAATGCTCCCAGCGCAAGATTGTGTCCCGGGATAGCCACCGATTTCCCGCTTTTGGTATATTTCCCGACCCTTGGCCCGAGGATGATAGCCCCGGCAAGCGCAATCACTCCACCACAGGCGTGCACCACTGCCGAGCCTGCGAAATCGTGGAATCCGAGTTCGCTGAGCCAGCCTCCGCCCCAGACCCAGTGACCCTCGATGGGATATATCAGCACAGACACGATGATGGAAATGATGATGTATGCTGAAAATTTGGTCCTCTCCGCCATCGCCCCGGACACTATCGTGGCTGCGGTGGCACAGAACATTGTCTGGAAGCAGAGCATACATTCTTTCGGGATGTTGCCGTCCGGGAAGAAATCGTAATTGAAAAGATGGAAGCCCCCGATGAAGCCGTTGCCCTCCGAGTGCATAATTGA
>JBJEJT010000358.1:0-1998 GCA_051878255.1 Candidatus Cryptobacteroides sp.
TGCGCCACCTTTCCCCTGCCCGAGCTGTGCCTTTATTTCGGTATGGTGCCCGAAGGAAGGGAGAAGGATGTCTTCGCCCAAATCGAGTACAAGACAGAGGTCGAGTGCAATTCACACGTCAGCACCGGTGTCGTGGGAATACAGTTCCTTATGAGAACCCTCACCGAATATGGACGTGTTGACCTTGCATACAGAATTGCATCGGCCGATACTTATCCGAGCTGGGGATATATGGCAGCCAACGGGGCCACGACAATATGGGAACTTTGGAACGGAAACACTGCCGCACCGTTTATGAACTCTGGCAACCACGTGATGCTTCTCGGGGACCTGATTATCTGGGAATATGAGTACCTTGCCGGCATACGTGCGCTTGAGCCGGGTTACAAGTCCATTGAGTTCAAACCGTATCCTGTCGTGGGCTTGTCCTTTGTGGAATGCTCATACGACTCAGTGCAGGGACGTATAGTATCCAACTGGAAGATTGAGGACGGCAGGTTTGTCTATGACATAGAGGTGCCCCGGGGATGCCGGGCTACTGTCCTGCTGCCTGAGCCGGACGGAGGACGCAAGGTGAAGAAAGTCCGTTTCGGAAAGCATCATTTCGAAGTCCCGTACTGGACACAGCCGCGACTGGAGGCAAAAGAAGTGGACAAGGTGCTTTCTTTCATTTCCTCATCCTGGGACAAGACAGTCCGCAGCAATACGGAGGACTGTCCGCCAAGGCTCGGACTGCCTGAACCTTATACGGTTCCCAGCATAAGCGGGGCTTTCCAGGAATTGTACTATTGGGACACATTCTTCACCAATGAAGGCCTTATGCTGGACGGTAGGGTGGACCTGGCCCGGAGCAATGTGGAGAATATGCTCTATCTCGTGGAGAAATACGGCAAGATGCTCAACGGAAGTGCCGTCTGGTTCCTGAACCGTTCCCAGCCTCCTTTTTTGAGTCTGATGGTCAGGAGCATCTATGAAAAGACCGGAGACAGGGAGTGGTTGAAAAAAGTGCTTCCGTCTCTTGAAAAGGAATATGCCTTCTGGATGGACAGGAGGATGACTCCCTGTGGCTTGAACCGCTATGGCAACGAAGCCCCGGACAGCGACAAACTGGAATTCATCAAATTGCTCAAATCCCGCTTCGGGGAGTCTTTCCGCACGGAGGGGCTCTCAGAAGCGGATTTGCTGGAAATCGGATCCCATTATATCAGCGAAGCGGAATCGGGTTGGGATTTCACTCCGCGCTTTGACGGGCGTTGCGGGGATTTCTGTCCCGTGGATCTGAATGCACTGCTGTATGCATACGAAGAGAATTTTGCCAGGTTCAAAAGGGAACTTGGAGAAAATGGTGACAGTTGGGACAAGGCTGCCTCAAACAGGAGCAAATTGATGCGCAAACTGATGCGTGACCCGTCTTCCGGGATGTATTATGACTATGACTTCACCGCTGACAGGCGTTCCGGGGTTCCGAGTTCCGCCGTTTTTGCACTGCTTTTCTGCGGGGTAGTGAGCAAGGATGATGCACGGAAAATAGTCGATGCGACCCTTGCCGGGGCATCTGAGACCACTCTTCTGGAGTACCCTTATGGCGTGTCTTCCTGCGCAAGATGCGACTGCAAATATGCATTCCAATGGGCATTTCCCAACGGCTGGGCACCGAACAACTATCTGGCGGTATTTGGACTTGACCGTTACGGATTCACGGGGGAAGCTTCCCGACTGGCCGGGAAATATGTCAATATGGTTACAGAAAGTTTCGTTAAGACCGGCAATCTCTGGGAGAAGTACAATGTGGTTGAAGGCAATATCAATGTCAGCAATGAATATGAAATGCCGACTATGATGGGCTGGACAGCAGGCACTTACCGCAGCCTCTGCGCTTATCTGGGCCTTGGCCCTCAATAAAATTGAAAAAAATTGTGTAGCCACGGTACTTTCAAGGAATATTGGCTCACCTGCAAAGTTCCGTGTTTAAGTTATCCAAAGATCTTATAGATTCTA
>JBJEJT010000359.1:0-1990 GCA_051878255.1 Candidatus Cryptobacteroides sp.
GGACCCAAAGGGTTTTCTGAAGTTGGATTTCCTCTTCAAATGATTGCTTGGGATGAAAGGAAGCATTGCAAAGAGAATCGCCGTTCTTGCAGCTGTCGTGGCTGTGGGAACGGTGGTTTTGCCTTCTGCAGATGCCGCCGGCCTGTATAATGGGGGGGGGAATTCCAATAGTATCTTTTCATTCATCAACCTGTCCGTAAACGACGGACTGTCGCAGTGTACCGTACTTTCCTGCACCCAGGACACTCTCGGGAGGATGTGGTTCGCCACCCAGGACGGGCTGAATCTTTATGACGGATATGAGTTCCGCACTTTCAGGAACATTCCTGCCGACACCACGTCGATCTCCAGCAATATAATACGCAAACTCTGCATCGACAAATCCGGCAATCTCTGGGTGGGAACCGGCAAGGGACTGTCCTGGTACGATGCCAATCGGGAGTGTTTCCGGAATTTTCCCACCGAGGACAGGATGGTGACCGGCATAGCGGATGCGGGCGACGGCAGGCTTATGGTCGCAGCCGGAGGGGACCTGCTTTTCTTCGACAAGACTTCTATGCGTTTCGAGCAGGGGAACGTGCTTCATTATTCCGGAAACATTAGGGCTACCGAACTTCTCGGGGATAACGACCTGGTCTGGATAGGCACAGCCTCTGACGGGGTGCTTTGCTGGAGCCCGGACAATAACGGAGTCCGCAAGATTTTTTCTCCGCAGGGAGGCAAACAGGTGCAGTGCATACTTCGCAAGGACAACGAACTCTGGATTGCCACCGAGGGAGACGGGCTTTGGGTTTATGATTTGAAATCCAACTCATCCACCGGTTACCGCTATTCGGCTTCCCTTGATGGCAGCATCAGTTCCAACTACGTCCGCAGCCTCGCCGAAGACACTTACGGCAGGATATGGGTCGGCACCTACAACGGTCTCAGTATTTTCGATGGCGGCAAGTTCCACAATGTCCGGAGTGATCCTTTCCTCGAAGGCAGTCTCAGCCAGTCCTCGGTGAGGTGTATATTGAGGGACAATCAGGGCGGAATGTGGCTGGGCACCTATTTCGGGGGCATCAACTATTGGCATCCGAGAATGAACCGTTTCCACGTGATAAAGCGTGAGCCTACAGCCAATTCCTTGAATGACAATGTGGTGAGTTGCATCAGCGAGGATTCTGACGGGCTGGTGTGGATAGGGACCAACAGCGGGGGAGTGAACTGTTACGACCCTGCGACCGGACGTTTCTCTGCGTACAAGTTGAGAGACAACGGCAGGCAGAAACTTGAGTCAGACGACATCAAAGCCATTTTTGTGGACGACCGCAGCGGCACCATCTATGTGGGAGCCCACGCCGGGGGACTCTCCCGGGTGGACAGACGGCAGGGCAGGCTGCATCCCTATGAATCCGGTACGGATGACCCTCTGGACGTCTATGCCTTAGCTGCTGCTCCGGGAGGATGCCTGTGGGTGGGTACCCTCAGCGGACTCAAATCTTTCAATCCGGTCAGCGGCAGATTCATTTCCCACACCACCGATGCCGAAGGCAACCCTATATCGGACTGGAGCGTGAGGACACTTGCCAATGACACCGAAGGAAGACTCTGGGTGGGACGGGAACACGGTCTGAATGTGTTCGACACCAAAGGAGGGAAATTGTCCCCGGTCAATCTCTTCCAGGATTGTCCGGAACTCGGAACCGCATTTGTGCAGTGCATCTGCCAGACTTCATCCAAACTCGTCTGGATAGGAACCCGCAGCGGGCTTTTCTGCTGGAGACCGGAGAAGAATGAGTTTGTCCGTTTCACTTCAGCGGACGGGCTGCCTTCGGACATCGTCAGCGGAATGGAAGAGGACCGTTTCGGCAGGCTGTGGATAAGTACCGACAGGGGACTGTGCTGCTTCAATCCGCTGTCCGGGCATTTCCGCAACTATACCCTGGAAGACGGGCTGCCGGGCAATCAGTTCAATCCGGGAGCGCATCTGAGTATGAAAAACGGC
>JBJEJT010000360.1:0-1989 GCA_051878255.1 Candidatus Cryptobacteroides sp.
GTCATCCTCACGTTTTCTCCAGCACTGAGGTGGCTTCGGCTGAGGATGTCGTGAAGAACTGGGAGATGCTCAAGACCAGGGAGAAGGACGGGAACAAGAGGGTGCTCAGCGGGGTGCCGGAGTCGTTGCCGTCTATGATCAAGGCTTACCGTATCCAGGACAAGGCACGCGGGGTCGGGTTTGACTGGGAGAAGCGGGAGGATGTGTGGGAAAAGGTCAAGGAAGAGGCAGGGGAGTTGGAGAGGGAACTGCGGGCTATGGATGAAGCAGGGGATGATGCCGACAGGGACAGGGCTGAGGATGAACTCGGGGATATGCTTTTCGCCTTGGTCAATGCTGGGAGGCTTTACGGACTTAATCCTGACACGGCTTTGGAAAGGACTTGCGCCAAGTTCAGGCGGAGGTTCACCTATCTTGAGGAACATACCATACGCTTGGGGAGGGACCTCAGGGATCTGACGCTTGGGGAGATGGATGAGATTTGGGACGAGGCGAAGAAACAGGGGCTTTAGATTGCCGGTCGGAGCCGGCAATGACGTGGCGGCAAACGTCATCCTCGGCTTGACCGAGGATCTCCGTACTGACGTTATTGATACAGTTCGTCAAGAGTAAGCGTTGAAACCTCTATGCGTGGGTCGGAGACCATAGCATCCACGATGCGGTGCTGCCCCTGCAGGATGTTCACCCGTATGAACCCGTCGATGATGCCGATGTTCTCCAGCCCCGAATCCGCAATCTCGTGCCTGGCGTCCTTGAATCGGTAGATGCAGTAGTTGTAACCGTTCCTGCTGCAAACCTTGGCGATGGTGTCGGACCCGTACCAACCGAGTTTGAAGAAACGTATTTGCTTGTAGTCCACCACATCGTCAGCCGTGCCGTGGAAAAGCAGCATAGGAGCCGGAGCCGTGGCATAGCGCAGTGCCCCGTTGCGGCTGAGCACAGCCCCCGCAAGCGAAATCACACCCCTGTAATTGAACCCGTCCGGCAGGACAGATGCGCAATCTGTCCCGTTGCAGATCTCGTATTCGCTCTGAAGCACCGAGATGGCACCTGCCGAAGACCCCATTATCACGAGATTGTCCGTGTCGATACCGAGTTCCTCCCTGTTGTCAGCCAGGAAGCAGGTGGCGCTGAAGAGGTCCTCCACGACGAGATGGATCGCCTTGTCCAGATTGTCCACGGTGCTCAGCCCCACCTTGCCCTTGCCTTTGAGCCCAAGCCGGTAGTCGATGGAAACGACCCTGTACCCCCTGTCGTTGAGGGCGCTGAAAAACGGCATCAGGTAGTCCTCATTCCTGGAACCCCGTATGAAACCTCCCCCGAAAAGATAAATCAGAGTTGGCAGTTCTTCCTCAGCCACTGCACTTTCGTATATGTCCATATACAGTTCCTCGCCGTCTTTCTCGGCATAGAGATAGGTCGCATCGGCACAATAGCCCTCGGGTGCTGACTGTCTGACGGTTCCAGCCGCCTCTGGGACTGACGTCCTGGCTGTGCCCTGTCCGCAGGATAGCAGGACAAGACATACTGATGACAAAATGCAGATTCTTCTCATATTCCTATATGTTTTCCGTAACGGGTGCTTTCTTCCGGGACGGCAGTTTCGGGGCTTTTTCGCTCACCACAGGCAAATCTCCGTCCATATCAACTTTCAGAACCTTGTCTTTCCCCGGATGACTGATTATGTATGCCGAAACCGGGTCCTCCACGAGTTTCTGGATTGCCCTGCGCAGGGGTCTCGCCCCATATTCCGGGTCGAAACCTGCCTCTGACACTGCCTTTTTGAGAGCCGGTGTGAAACTGATGTCCCAACCGTCCACCCTCTTTTTCAGTTTCTCGAGTTCTATGTCCACGATTTCGCCCACGTCCTGCCTGGAAAGGCTGTTGAAAAAGACAATCTCGTCAATCCTGTTTATGAACTCAGGCGGGAAGGTCTTGCGCAATGCCTTGTCTATCAATGTCCTGCGCTTGGCATCCAAATTCCTGCCG
>JBJEJT010000361.1:0-8115 GCA_051878255.1 Candidatus Cryptobacteroides sp.
AGCGATTACACGAGGAAAGTGACTATGCAGAACCTGTATCACGACGGCGGATTCTCAAGTATGGTCTGCACTCCGGAGGTATTGTGATGATTAAAAAAGTACTTATTGCCAACCGCGGCGAGATCGCCGTGAGAGTGATGCGTTCCTGCTACGAGATGGGAATCCGTACGGTGGCGGTTTTCAGCGAGGCAGACCGCAGCAGCCGTCACGTGATGTATGCGGACGAGGCTGAGTGCATAGGTCCGGCATCCTCATCCGAGAGTTATCTTTGCATAGACAACATCATAGCGGCGGCGAAGAAACATAAGGTGGACGCAATCCACCCGGGCTACGGCTTCCTTTCGGAGAATGCTTCATTCGCCAGGCGCTGTGCGCAGGAGGGCATCATTTTCATAGGTCCCACTCCGGAGACGATGGAGAAGATGGGAGACAAGATTCAGGCACGACGGACTATGATAGATGCCGGGGTGCCGGTCGTTCCCGGGACCAGCGATATGCTTCCAACCGCTGAGGATGCGGTGCGGGTCTGTTCCCGGATAGGCTATCCTGTGATGATAAAGGCATCTATGGGCGGAGGCGGCAAGGGTATGCGTGTGGCAAGGACGGAGGATGAGGTGCCCCTGATGTATGAGGCAGCCCGTTCCGAAGCCATTTCCTCATTCGGCGACGGTACCGTGTACATCGAGAAATTCGTGGAGTCTCCGCATCACATTGAAATACAAATCCTTGGTGACAAGCACGGGAATGTGGTGCATCTCTACGACAGGGAGTGTTCCGTCCAGCGCCGTCATCAGAAGATTGTGGAGGAGAGTCCCAGCCCGTTCATCAGCGATGCCACGCGCAAGGCTATGGGCGAGGCTGCGGTTGCCGCGGCAAGGCACGTGGGCTATGTGGGTGCAGGTACCATAGAGTTCCTCGTGGACGGGAACCAGAATTTCTACTTCCTCGAAATGAACACCCGTCTCCAGGTGGAGCATCCGGTCACGGAGGAAGTCTGCGGTATGGACCTGGTAAAGCAGCAAATCCGCATAGCAGCCGGGGAGCCCCTTGCCTGCCGTCAGGAGGACATACGCCAGAGGGGGCACGCCATTGAGTGCCGCATCTGTGCCGAGGATGCCGACAACGGTTTCCGACCGTCTCCGGGGCTGATAAAGCAACTTCTCGAACCTCAGGGCAATGGAGTGAGGATAGACTCATATATTTACCAGGGCTATGAAATCCCGGTGTATTACGACCCTATGATAGGCAAGCTCATAGTCCACGCCTCCAGGCGCGACTATGCCATCGAGAGGATGCGCAGGGCGCTTTATGAATACAAGATAACGGGTATGACGACCAACCTGGGCTATCTCAGGCGGATAATCGATGTGCCGCAGTTCAAGAAAGGCTGCTATGACACCTCATTCATTGAGGTAAACGCGGACCGTCTTGCCGCCCGCAAGGGCTATCACACCGATGCCGAGGACATAGCCCTCATAGCCGCATATCTGGATTATCTTATGAACTATGAAGAGAACACCACTGACACCGCAGATGCATCGGCACTGAGCCGCTGGCGTTCTTTCGGGCTGCAGAAAGGTGTGCTCAGAATCTGACGTGATTATGGAAATAAAGATTGGCGACAGACTGGCTGAAGTGACTCTCCTTTCCAAGGACGGCAACAAGGTGAGCGTGGACGTGGACGGGAGGGTGTTCAATGTGGATATATGCATATTCTCCAACTGGCAGTGTTCCATACTGCACGACGGCTTGTCCTACAACCCTTTCATCGTCCACGAGGCTGGCAGCAAGCACTACGGGGTGAGCCTGAACTATTCGCTCTACGAGATTGATATGCTCGATTCCCAGGCCAAGTATATGAGGATGAGGAAGCGTACCGGTCTGGAAAACACGGACAACCGGATAACGGCTCCGATGCCGTCGAAAGTCATCAAGGTGCTGGTGACAGAGGGACAGACCGTGAAGAAGGACGAGGTGCTGATGGTGCTTGAGGCTATGAAGATGCAGTCTATGGTGAAGGCTCCCAAGGATTGCACGGTGCTGAAGGTGGGCTGTGCGGACAACGACAGCGTGATGGCGAACCAGGAACTTATGCTACTCAAGTTTGAGGATTGATTTATGGGAAAGAAACTTACTACATACGAGAGGATTGACGCCCTGCTTGACAGGGGCAGTTTCACCGAGGTGGACAAATATGTGAAACACCGCTGTACCGACTTCGGGATGGAGAGCAAGCGTGTGGCAGGGGACGGAGTGGTCTGCGGCTACGGCAAGATTGACGGGAGGACGGTGTTTGTCTATGCCTTTGATTTCAGTGTCCTGGGAGGGTCCCTGAGTGCTGCCAATTCAAAGAAAATCGCGAAGATGCAGGATATGGCACTCAAGTGCGGGGCTCCCATCATCGGTTTGAACGACTCCGGAGGGGCTCGTATCCAGGAGGGTGTGGAGAGCCTGACCGGATTTGCGGAGATTTTCCGCCGCAACGTGATGTCTTCGGGAGTGATTCCCCAGATAAGTGCCATTATGGGTCCCTGTGCGGGAGGTTCCTGCTATTCCCCGGCGCTGACCGACTTCATACTGATGGTCGAGGGAGAGAGCCAGATGTTCATCACGGGTCCCAATGTCATCAAGCAGACCACGAATGAGGATTGCGACAAGGAGACACTCGGCGGGGCGAAGGTCCACGCTATGACTTCCGGGGTCTGCAGCCTGGTGTGCCGGGATGACGAGGAATGTCTGATGACCATACGCGAGCTCATAGGCTTCATCCCATCCAACAATATGGAGGATGCCCCTGTGCATCCTGCCACCGACGATGTGGACCGTGTATGCCACGAACTGGACAATGTGGTCCCGTCCAATCCCAACATTCCCTACAATGTCAAGGACATCATAGAGCCTATATGCGACCAGCAGTATTTCTTTGAAATCCAGCCGGATTTCGCGAAGAACATAGTGGTGGGATTCGGCAGGATGGCAGGGCGTCCGGTCGGCTTCGTGGCAAACCAGCCCAACTACCTTGCGGGAGCCATAGACATCGATGCCAGCGACAAGGCTGCCCGTTTCATCCAGTTCTGCGACTCTTTCAACATCCCGATTGTGGCGATAGAGGATGTTCCGGGCTTTCTTCCGGGCATACAGCAGGAGCACGCCGGGATTATCCGCCACGGGGCAAAGATAGTCTATGCCTTTGCGGAGGCGACCGTCCCGAAAATCACGCTCATCACCCGCAAGGCTTATGGCGGAGCATATATTGTGATGAACTCCAAGCAGATAGGTGCGGATGTGAATTTGGCTTACCCAGGGGCTGAGATTGCCGTTATGGGAGCCAAGGGGGCTGTCAGCATACTCTATCGCAAGGAGGCGCCGGAGAACATCCCTGCACGCATCAAGGAATACGAGGACAAGTTCGCCAATCCTTATTTTGCAGCGGAACTTGGCTATATTGACGACATCATCCAGCCTGCCGACACCCGTGCCGCGATAATCCGCGCCCTGGACTGCTGCCGGAACAAGAGCGTCAGCAACCCGCCCAAGAAACACGGCAATATGCCTATGTAGGGCATCTCAACTTTGTTGGATACTGAAAAGCCTGCGTTTTCATCGGAAAACGCAGGCTTTTCAAGATTCAGTTGTCTTTGTGCCGACAGACGGTCACTTCCAGACCTGGATAGAAGTACCTACCTCACACGGATCTTCTGTCCTATGCGCAGTGTGGAGGTGGATTTGATTCCGTTGAGCTTGCAGATGGCATTGACGGTCGTGCCGTTGTCCCTGGCAATTTTGCTGAGCGTGTCCCCTGACTTGACCTTGTGCCACTTCATAGCCTTAAGTGCAGCCTCTTCAGCCGCATCTTCCTCGGCAGTCTTGAACTCGTCGTCAAAATTCTGCTCATAATTGCTGTATTGGCTGAGGTATTTCTTCTTCAACACGAACATCCTGTGCCTCAGAGTCCCACTCTCAAAGTCAATGAGCCATTGTGGGTCGAACGCATAGCCCCTGTACCTCGTCTCAAAATGCAGGTGCGGACCTGTGGACCGTCCGGTGTTTCCTCCAAGCCCGATTACATCTCCGGCATTCACCCAGTCTCCGGACTCCACATTCCTCTTGGAAAGATGTCCGTAGAATGTCTCCAATCCGTTCTCGTGCCTGATAATCACAATGTTGCCATAGCCCTTCATAGTGGATGACACCCTTACTTTCCCGTTGAAAGCCGCATAAATCGGAGCCCCGATGGCAAGTGGCAGGTCCACGCCCTGATGACGCCGTCCCCTGCGCGGTCCGAACTTGCCTCTCGGATTGACCTTGCCCTGATATGGACAGGCGTAATGGCTCACGCTGTCCACCAGCCATATCGGATTGTGGGATGGCAGAGAGTCCCAGGCAATCCTGTAGGGGTCAGCGTAAGTCGTGTTCCAGTAGGATGTGAACAGATCCTTGTCCTCTGCGTACTCTTTCGTCTTTATGTATTTCCAGGTGCCGTCGCCATAGAGCACCACTTTTACGAAATCAGCCTGCGTGTCCAGAGTGTCGATAGGGTCGCTCTCCGATTTGATGAGGGACTTGACCGGCTGTCTTGGGTAGCGCGGAACTATTTCGGTTTCGGTCTTCGGGAAAATCAGGGCGGCTGTCGCACCCGAATGGCTCTGCGAATAGGCAGAGACCGCGAGCAGGGCAGCCGCAGTCAAAGTTGCGATCCTCAGATAATTCATCGGCAAGACCTCCGGCTATTTCTGCTGTCCGCCGAAACGGTTTACGATGATGTCCTTTACCTGGGCGAGCTTGTCAGCAAGCAGTGCGTCCGAAGTCGCCTCGCAGATGAACCTGAGGTAAGGCTCCGTATTGGATGGACGCACATTGAACCACCAGTCCGGGAATTCCACCCTGTAACCGTCGAAGTCCATAGATGCGGTCGGGGTCTCGCTTGAGGTGAAATGCTCCCTGACGGCTTCCATCGCGCCTTTCTTGTCCTCGACCTTGAAATTGACCTCGCCGGAATTCTGATATTTCTCAATCCTGGAAATCAACTGGCTGATGCTCACACCCTCGGCTTTCATCTGTGCCACTACGTTCAGCACGATGATGGAAGCCAGGAGCCCGCTGTCGGAGTAGAAGAAATCGCGGAAATAGTAATGTCCGGCAAGTTCACCTCCATAGATGCCGTCGATTTCGCGGAGTTTGTTGGCTGCAAACGCACGTCCGACTTTCCAGGTCCTCATCTCAGCCCCCATAGGAGCGAGGTATTCGCCCACTGCCTTGGAACTCCTGATGTCCTGGAGCACTATGCCTTTCTCGCCTCTTTTCCCGAGGAAATAATGTCCCAGCACCGCAATCATAAGGTCTGGGGAAATGAATCTGGCGTTCTCGTCCACAAACATCACCCTGTCTGCGTCCCCGTCGTAGATCACTCCTATGTCAGCCCCTGTCTTCTTCACGAGTTCCTGGAGTGCGACCACATTCTCCGGGATGAGAGGGTTTGGCTCGTGGTTCGGGAAGCGTCCGTCAATGGTGTCGAAGATGTATGATGGCTGATCCCCGAAGATCTCTTTCGCATACAGGTTCGCCATTCCGTTTGAAAGGTCCATTGCGATTTTGAGCGAAGAATAGTCCTCCTTGTATTTGAGCAGGAAGTCCAGATATGCCTGGTGTATGTCTTTCTGATAGACGGTACCCCTTTTTGCGGCGACAGGGCACTCCCTGCCTTCGTCTATCCACTGCTTGATTTGTCCGAGCCCGGCATCGAAACCTACGGCTGCGGCATTGACGGTCGAAACTTTCATTCCGTTGTACTCGCCCGGATTGTGCGATGCGGTAATCTGGACCGAAGCGCTGAAACCGTAGTTGGCAGTGCCGAAATAGACCATAGGCGTGGTGCTGAGTCCGATGTCATAGATGTCAGCCCCGGCGTCGTTTACGCCCCTTACCACTGCGTCGTGTACCTCATCGGAGGAAAGACGGCAGTCTCTTCCGAGCAGCACTTTGTCTGTCTTGAGAAGTTCCGGGATGAAATATCCCACCTTGTAGGCAATCTCTGCGTCCCAATCGACATTCCAGATGCCTCTTATGTCGTATGCGTGAAAAGCTCCCATAATATGGATTTTTTATGATTAGATTGGCAAAGTTAATCAAAATCTTCCATTTGGGAATATGAAATGGATAAGTTGCGTCAGATTTGGATCAGATTTCCGAGGGGCAGGTTCCCGAAGATGATATTTTTGAGCATTCCTTTGTATGATGTAACAAATATGACTTTTTTTGTAACATTATTTCAGGCTTGATGAGTGAATAGTTGCTACTTTTGCACGTCGCAAATCCGATTGTTTGCCGGACTTGTCAATCATTTAGGAATCATCTGCTTTGAGAAATTGATAACCCTTATATAGATATGAAAACCACAAAGACTGCTTTTTTGTCGGTGATGCTGGCTTTTTTCACGATGGGATTCGTGGATCTCGTAGGCATAGCCAGCAACTATGTCCAGAAAGATCTGGCGCTCACTGATTCCCAAGCCAACATTATGCCCTCACTCGTTTTCTTCTGGTTCCTGATTTTCTCTGTTCCGACCGGAATGCTGATGAACAGGATAGGGAGGAAAAACACAGTGCTCCTGTCCATAGGAGTGACAGCCCTTTCGCTCATCATCCCGATTTTCGGCTCATCCTATCCGGTGATGCTGGTAAGTTTCTCGCTTCTGGGGATTGGCAATGCCATAATGCAGACATCCCTCAATCCGTTGGTTACCAACATCGTGGACGGGAACAAACTTGCGTCCACCCTCACTTTCGGGCAGTTTGTCAAAGCCATAGCCTCTTTCCTTGCACCTTACATAGCGATGTGGGGAGCCACCGCGGTCCTGCCATCATTCGGACTTGAGTGGAGGGTGCTCTTTCCCATCTATGCCATCGTGGCGATAATCGCCGCCCTGCTCCTGGGCTTCACCAGAATCGAGGAGGCTCCGCTTGAGGGCAAGGCGACCGGATTCATCGGGTGCCTCAAACTTCTCGGCAAACCTTTCGTGCTGCTCTGCTTCCTCGGGATAATGTGCCACGTCGGGATAGACGTGGGCACCAACACCACTGCCCCGAAGATCCTGATGGAAAGGCTCGGATTCTCCCTCGACGAGGCTGCTTTCGCCACCTCCCTGTACTTCATATTCAGGACAATCGGGTGTTTCACGGGTTCCTACATCCTCCGCAAACTCAGCGGCAAAGTTTTCTTCGGCATATCTTCCGCAATGATTCTCGTGGCAATGTTGGGACTTGCCCTGACTTCATCCGTACAGTCTCCCGCCCTGGTCTATACTTTCATAGCCCTCATTGGCTACGGCAACTCCAACATCTTTTCAATCATCTTCTCCGAGGCGCTGACCCACGAGCCTGGACACCAGAACGAGGTAAGCGGACTTATGATAATGGGGCTCTTCGGAGGCACCGTATTCCCGCTGCTTATGGGATTCGCATCTGATTTGACGGGTACTCTCGGCGCTATCCTCGTAATGGCGGCAGGCGCAATCTATCTCACTTGTTTCACTTTCAAAATCGGCAAATGATGAAAGACTATATCGTAGGACTGGGGGAGATTCTCTTCGATTGTCTCCCCGATGGCAAGAAACTCGGCGGAGCACCTGCGAACTTCGCCTATCACGTAAGCAATTTCGGACTCAACGGCATAGCGGTGTCTGCAATCGGCAAGGATGCGGACGGGGAACAGATCAAGGCTGAGCTTGCCCCAAGGGGTCTGGCGTTCCATCTCGAGGAAGTGGACTATCCGACAGGCAACGTACAGGTCAGTCTGTCCGGCGACGGTGTGCCCCAGTATGACATCTGCCAGGGCGTGGCTTATGACAATATACCCTGGACTGCAGAAATCGAGGATATAGCGAAGAATTCCCGTGGGGTCTGCTTCGGTTCCCTTGCCCAGCGCAATGCCGTGTCCCGCCGCACCATCCATAACTTCCTCGATGCGATGGCCCCGGTGGGCACGCTGAAAGTCTTTGACATCAACCTGCGCCAGAACTGGTATTCGAGAGAGATTATCGAGGAGTCTCTTTCGAGATGCAATGTGTTGAAACTCAATGATGAGGAAGTGGGTGTCCTGTGCGGCATCCTGGAAGTG
>JBJEJT010000362.1:0-1988 GCA_051878255.1 Candidatus Cryptobacteroides sp.
CTGCCTGGAACATATAGGCACCATATCTGATTTTGAAAATGCAACGTTCAATGGGTTAAGATGTTTGGAAGTATGAAAAAAATAGCAATCCTCATAGTTGCCCTCCTGCCCCTTGCGGGCTGTGTCAGGGAATTGGCTGAAGAACAGAAACCGATGGGGGGGGGATTACTTGTAAGAAAGACCGTACGTGCAAGTATCGGCGACCTGAGCAAGATCCAACTTTCCCCGGACGAGGAGAAGGGGGTGTTTCATTCATTGTGGAGCGCCGACGACAGCATTGCCCTTATCGATGGGTCGGGAACCCTCGTCCGCGCCACACTCCAGTCGGGGGCAGGCACCTCGGAGGGCACTTTCGAATATGAGGCAGAAGAGTCTTTCGAGCCTGCCTATGCTGCCTATCCCTATGCGGAGGACATAAGACTGCAGGGCACCTCACTTCTCCTAAGCCTGCCCTGCACTCAGAAAGTGGGCAGCGGTCCGGACCCCGCCGCTTGTCTGATGGCATCCAGAATCACGGGCGGTTCTTTCGTCCTGAAGCCTGTATGTTCGATACTCAAACTTGTGCTCAGCGGCAACACAGGCAAGGTCAGGCGAGTTTTCCTCAGCCCTGCATACTCGAATCCTCTTGCCGGAAGCGGAATGGTGGATATGAGTACGGATGAACCGTCATTCGTCGTGACCTCGGCAAAATCGGAGGAAAGGTTCATCACGATAATCCCGGAAAATCCTTTTGACCTTTCTGCGGCAGGGGACAAGGCTGTGTTCGTGGCTGTTCCCTCCGGCAAGTTCCAGGGACTTTCGGTGGAGATACTCGGCAGCCAGAGCGCATCTGACGAAGATGAAGACATCGCACTGAGTTCCTCGGCATCCCACGACTTCAGGACCGGGCACATCCTGCCATTGAACTGTTCTCTGGAATGTCCGCAGGAAACGGTGGATCTGTCGTGCAACGGCGGGTGGGCAAACTGCTATCTTCTGGACAATGCCGATGCTGCCGCATATCGTTTCGATGCCAGAACCCCCAACGGTTCGGTCCTGGACGGCTCCACCCCTATCGACGATGTGACCTCGATGAGTGTGGACATTCCATTCAATGCCCAGCTGCTGTGGCAGGATGCCCCCATAGTGAAAAAAATCCTGTACGACAAAATCAGGGGACGGGTTTATTTCACGACAAACGGCTCAGTCAAGGGAAATGCCCTGATCGGAGTCAGAAAGCGCAATGGCACGTTATGCTGGAGTTGGCATATCTGGGCAAACGGAGAGCCGCTTTCCGAATATGGCGGATTTGCCGACCGTAATCTCGGTGCCGTGTCCTGCGGCAAGGGAGACGAACTGTCCAGGGGACTTTTCTATCAGTGGGGCAGGAAGGACCCGTTCTGCAGCAGTGAGCAGGAATGGGAGACGAGGGAGTCCACTTCCCAGACCAAAGGTACGGCGGATTATGCCAGGAAGAACCCTACACACATCCTCTATGCCGGAACGAACTATAACGGGAGCGCGGAATCCTACGGCGATTGGCTTTGGGGAACGCATTTGGACAATCTGTGGTCTGACACGAAGACCAATTACGACCCTTGTCCTTATGGCTGGCAGGTGCCTTCCCCGTCGGCTTTGGCAGGTCTGGCCTCCCTGACTGTCGAAAAGGACAATATCAACAAGGGAACGGCTTTCATTTCCGATTCCTATTCCCTGTGGTTCCCGTGGTCGGGCTCGAGGAAAAGGACGGACGGCACTGCCGTGAATGTCGGTACTACTGCCTACTATTGGTCCTCCGGAGTGTCGTCCAAAGGGGCAAGTGACCTTGTCCTGAGCAACGGCACGACTTCCTCCGGCACTTTGGGACGTGCGCAGAGCGTGTCGGTCCGCTGCGTGAAAACATCATCCGGGAGCGTGACCCCGGCAGAGGGTGCAACCATCTATGGGATAGTCACGGCTTCCGGGGAGCCGGTCGAGGGTGTGGTTGTTTCCGACGGGGTGCTTACCAC
>JBJEJT010000363.1:0-1988 GCA_051878255.1 Candidatus Cryptobacteroides sp.
TTACGAGGCTGTGGATGCCATACAGCGCACCTACAACGGAAAACCAGACAGGAAGTATTATCAGAAATAACATTCAAGACAGATTCTATGTTCAGCTTTTTCAGAAAACCGGATTATAAGGTATATGGCCCCCAGGGTGGCATAAACATCAAAGTGCAACTTCCCGACGGCTTCGATGCCGCAAAGGATAAATGTCCTGTGGCAGTGCTTATGCACGGATTTATGGCAGCCGGGAAGTGGAAGCCCATTACGACCATTGCCAGGCAGCTCGCACAGGCTGGAATTGCCAGCATCAGTATGGACTTTGACGCCCACGGCAGGAGCGAGGGCAAGTTCATAGATATGACCATATCGAGTGAGATTGCCGATGCGCTTGCAGTCGTGGAATATGCGAGGAAACTGCCTTATGCCTCTGCGGTTTATTTCGTAGGCCACTCCCAGGGCGGGGTGGTGGCAGCAATGTCGGCTGGACGGCTTGCTGGATCCGGGCAGGGTCCCGATGCGCTTGTGCTTCTTGCCCCTGCCGCCGTGCTCAAGGATGATGCGATCAAGGGCCAGTGTATGAATGCCAGATATGACCCTCAGAATCCGCCGGAGTATGTCAATGTTATGTTCCACAAACTTGGGCGCAAGTTCATACTCGAGGCCCAGAAACTCCCGATTTATGAAACCTCTGCACTCTACAAGGGACCTGTGAGCATAATCCACGGCACTGAAGACAAGATTGTCCCGGTAAGCTATTCCGAGCGCTATTGTGAAATTTTTCCCTCAGCCGAATACAATCTTCTCGAAGGCGAAGGCCATATGATGACCGGAGCCTCCGTCGCCCCGCTGGTCGTGAAGTTCCTGACCTCCATAGGCAGGAGTTAGACGGTCAGGTGTTTCGCAAATGCGGGACCTGAGACAATAATGAAATATCATTGTCAAAAAACATAAGTGCATCAGTTTTTCTATCGCATACCTTTGCGTAGGATAACATTGAAACTGATGGCACGTCACAATTTCTTTACGGTCGATCTCGGTGCTACGAGTGGACGCACCATACTTGCTTCCCTTGACGGGGGCAGGATGGAACTGACTGAACTCACAAGATTCGAAAACCCGATTCTGCCTCTTGGGGGACATCTTTTCTGGAATCTTCCCCACCTCTACAACGAAATACTCAAAGGCTTGCGTAAAGTCGCATCTCAGTCTGTCCCGTTGGATTCGATAGGCATCGACACCTGGGGCTGCGACTTCGCGTGCTTCGGTCCGGACGGACAGCTGTCAGGTCTGCCCTACTGCTACCGTGATTCCCACACCGACGGGGCGCAGGAGAAGTTCTTCTCCCGTATGCCGTCCTCGGAACTCTACCGCCGCACGGGCATACAGTTTATGAACTTCAACTCCGTCTTCCAGATGGACACCCTCCTGCGCAACGGATGTACAGCCCTGAAGTCCGCGGACAAAGTGCTGTTCATCCCAGATGCCCTTGCCTATATGCTCACGGGAGAGGCAGTCTGTGAATACACCGTCGCATCCACTTCCCAGATGCTCAATGCCGAGACCGGCGACCTGGATTCCGAAATCCTGAAGACGCTCGGCGTGGACAGGTCACTCTTCGGCAGAATGGTACGCCCAGGCGAAAAGATAGGAGTTTTGAGTGGACAGGTGCAGAAAGCCGTGGGGCTCGGTCCCGTGCCGGTTATAGCCGTCGCAGGGCACGACACTGCCTCAGCCGTGGCAGCAGTCCCTGCCGATGATGCCGGTTTCGCATACCTGAGTTGCGGCACCTGGTCTCTGCTCGGGGTCGAGGCGGACTCCCCGATTATCTCCGACGGCAGTTTCAGGGAAAACTTCACCAACGAGGGTGGAGTGGAGGGGACCACACGTTTCCTCAAGAACATCTGCGGGATGTGGATATTCGAACAGTGCCGCAAGGACTTCAGGGATGCCCCTGAAAATGTCGGGGAACTCATAGCCCTCGCCTGTATGACCGGTTTCAGCTC
>JBJEJT010000364.1:0-1976 GCA_051878255.1 Candidatus Cryptobacteroides sp.
GCATAATATGCGGCTATATCTATGAGGGGGAGGTCCTGCCTGAAGATTTCATCTGTCCTATCTGCAAGCATCCGGCATCTGATTTCAGACCTTTGGAATGATAGGGGAACTTTATAGATGCACTGAGGCGGAATTGGCGGAGATCGATGCCCTGATGAGGGAACTGAATCCCGACAGTTCGTGTTCAAGGGAGAGAATCGGGGCAGTTTTGTCCGATGCCAATGCACATCTCTATGTGGCGAGGCTCGACGGCAGGATTGTCGGCTGCGCAACGCTCTGCGTGGCTCATACACCTGAGTTCGTGCTTGGTTTCGTGGAAGCGGTCGTGGTGTCGGAATCCTGCCGTGGAAAGAAGATGGGACGAGCCCTGATGGAGCACCTGATAGGGGAGGCACGATCCGCTGGAGTGGACAGTCTCCACCTGACATCGAACCCGGCACGTATCGCTGCCAACGCCCTGTACCGCACCCTCGGTTTCAGTCTCTACGAGACCAACGACTACAGGATGCGGTTGTAGGCGATGTCGCACTGATTCAGTCAATTATCCTGAGTTCGACTCGGCGGTTGAGCTGCCGTCCCTCGGCTGTGGAGTTGTCTGCGATCGGACGGCTCTTCCCGAAGCCCTTGCAACTCAGTCTGTCCTTGTCCACGCCGTTCTGGATGAAATAGTCCATCACTGCCCTTGCCCTGGACTCGGACAGGCTCTGGTTGTATTCTTCGCCACCTACGTTGTCCGTGTGCCCTTCCACCGAAATATGCAGTTCCGGATTGTCCAGAAGCCATCGGGTGACCTTGTCCAATTCGATTTTCACTTCTTCGGTGAGGTTGAAACGGTTGAACGCAAAGAGCGAGTTGGACAGTTTCATCATACTCTTTTTAATCTCCACAGGGATTTCTTTCACAAGCACGGGCTTGTCTTCGGCAATCTGAAGCGGTGCTGATTCCACCAACGGTTCCTCGTATGCGATCTCGCTTTCACCCACGCAGTCGAGGACAGGGAGTTCCGGAATCTCTGCCGTCGGGGCCGGCTTCTTCCTGCCTATGCCGAAAGAGAGTTTGACAGTGATTCCGCAGGCTATGCTTATGACACTCCGTGCATAGTTCCTGTTTTCTTCAGACCATTCCACGCTCAGTGAGGTGTCAGTGCCGGTGGAAGTGCCGTAATGTGGCGCGTGTGCGGCAAGTATGGAATTGTGCAGAAATTCTCCTGAACCTGCTGAGTCCGTGTACAGGAGAGCCTTGTCAGATACTGCCGGTGCCAGGTTGATGAAGCCTGCGTCGAGATATATCCCGGTGTAGAGGGCAAGGGGACCATTGCCCAGCCTCCAGCGGAATCCGGTCTCAAGGGAAAACATACCGTTCAGTTTTCTGAAACCCAGGTTCTCCCTGGCTGTCTCCCAACCTCCCACATCGGAATAGCGTACAGGGTCCTCAGGATGAGCGACATTCCAATCCCATAGAATGGCAGATTCCGCACTCGATGCACTCTGGATGTAGGACCCAGCCACATTGAATCCGAGTTTCGCCCCGAATGAGAGATAGTAGCGGTGCGCCAGTCCATCCTTGAATGGAGTGCTCCACTGCACCAACAGCGGGATCTGGATTGCAGACATTCTCTGCTTCTCACTGAAGCCGTGTACGTTTTGTATCAGGAGATTCTTGCCCTGACCGGAATCATCAACCTGTCCGCTGCTTATGTCGCCGAATCGGACGGATGCGTTGTAGATGGAATACTCGACCCCGGTGGACAAAGCCCAGGAGGGGCTGAAGAACCAGTTGTAGCCGATTCCTCCACCGCCTCCTGCCCCGGGTGCCGACATACTCCCGTCTATCTTGTAAAGAAGCCCTGACATCCCGCCCTGCCCTTTCAGAAAGACCTCGTGCTCAGGCAAGTCCTGTGCGGGTACGGGCATAGGCGAGCAAATCAGGGCTGCTGCGGTGAGAATCAGTATGGATGTGATTTTGTCCATTTCTCA
>JBJEJT010000365.1:0-1972 GCA_051878255.1 Candidatus Cryptobacteroides sp.
AGGGATGCCTACGACTACATCGACTATGCTATGGGCTACGACAAGAGCAAACGTTTCCCGCTTTTTGTGAAGCCTTCCGAAAAAATCGGAGTGAAAGATGTGGCAGATGCGATGAGGGATCATTTCGAAGGTACGCCTATGGATATGACTGCCGACATCGGGGCAGGCGGGAACCGTCTTCCATACCGCTGGAGACCTATGGGGTTCGAGGTGGACGGAAAGAAATATGTGAATGAGAGGGCTATGGCAACCCAGCAGACCGGTTTCTGGATGGTGGGACAGAGCCGGGGATGGCTGCCGGACGTGGTCGGGGGAGTAATCTGGTTCGGCTGCGATGATGCGGCAACATCTTATCTGACACCTATTTACACTAACACCAAAGAAGTGCCGGAGTCTTTCCGGGAGGGCAACGGAAATATGCTGAAGTACTCCCCGACCTCGGCATTCTGGATGTGCAACAGGGTCGCCAACGCCTGCTACAAGGCATACGACATTATGGCTCCTACGGTGCGCGAGGCGATTGACGCCTGGGAGAACAACTGTCTGGAGAGACTCGCCGAGAATGACGCCAGGGCTATGGAAATATATGAGGCTGATGCTGAAAGACCTGTCAAATACATCAAGAGGGGCATCAAGCCGAAAGTCTATGACAAGTTTACCGACACCAAAGCCTTTCTGACGGAATTCTCAGTCAAGACTGCCGATGAAATTTTCGCGAAATGGACTGAACTTGAGGAATTTCTCCTTGTCAAATTCATTGACGGCAACGTCAAGGCGCAGAATCCGGACGGAAGCTGGGTCACCAACGGACATTCGGACATCATACCTGGACGCATAAGCCAGCCCGGATATTCCGAACTATGGAAAAGGACTGTGGCAAGGGACCACGGTGACACTATACAGGAGAAATAAAGATGGCAAAACACAGATTTCAATTCAAGAACTGGCAGAAGACCCTGGTACAGTGGGGTGTTCTCATCGCGCTCATACTTGTTCTGGGCGGAGTTGTGAAACTCGGCAGCGAGAAGCCGGACCCGGAGGCGTGGTGCCCAATGGGAGGTCTGGAGGCACTGGCGACATACGCTGCCAACTCCACCCTGCCCTGCTCTATGTCTTCGGTGCAGGTGATGATGGGAATAGTGCTGGCAGTGGCAGTGATGCTCCTGGGCAAGCTTTTCTGCGGCTACCTCTGCCCCATCGGCACGGTTGAAGACTTTCTTCTGGGGATGCGCAAGGCTTTCGGTTGGAAGAAAGGCATAAATGTACGCAACGGAAGCGCCCTGGACAAGTTGCTCAGGATATTCAAATATGCCCTGCTTTTCGTCATACTCTACTCCACGGTGACTGCGAGCGAACTGTTCTGCAAGAACCTGGACCCGTACTATGCGGTTGCAACGGGATTCAAGGGCGAGATAACCCTCTGGATGTCCGTAACTTCCCTCGTGCTCGTGGTGGTAGGAGGATTTTTCATCAACCGCTTCTGGTGCCGCTATGTCTGCCCTCTCGGAGCCGCATCCAACTCGTTCAAATACTGGATATGGGTGCTGGCACTGTTCGGAGGTGCGTTTGTGGCAGGCATCTACGGGATGGCAGTGAACTGGAACATCGTTTTCGCCGTGTTCTGCGGAGCCGGTTATCTGCTCGAAATCATTGCTCCGAAGCCTGTGCTCCAACTCGTCACGATGGTCAAGGACAACAGCGTCTGCAACCATTGCCAGCATTGCACCCGACACTGTCCATACGGCATCGACCTGTGCAAGGCGGGAGACGGCAGGTTCACCCACGTGGACTGCACCCTCTGCGGGGAATGTGTGGCTGCCTGCAACACCGGTGCAATCCAGCCGGGGATAGGCGGAAGAGCGAAAGGCGGGTTCTGGAAATATGTGCCTGCAATCGTGAGCATTGCGGCTGTTGCTGTCGGGATATGGGCAGGAACGCTCTTCGAACTCCCGCCCATCAATTTCAAATGGGG
>JBJEJT010000366.1:0-1972 GCA_051878255.1 Candidatus Cryptobacteroides sp.
ATGGATATTGGACAATGTGCCGGATGCGAGGAAGTTCGCCCAGGAGGGGCGGCTGCTCTTCGGGACCGTGGACAGTTACCTGGTCTGGAAACTGACGGGCGGAAAGGTTCACGTCACTGATGTCACGAATGCCTCGAGAACTATGCTGTTCAACATCCACACTATGGAATGGGACCGGGACCTTCTTGATTTGATGGACATACCGGGATGTATGCTGCCTCAGGTAAAATCCTGCTCGGAGATTTACGGCTACGCGGATGTATGCAGGGCAAGGATTCCCGTGGCAGGCCTAATCGGGGACCAGCAGTCGGCACTCTTCGGACAACTGTGCATAGGGGAAGGGGCTATCAAGAACACTTACGGGACCGGCTGTTTCCTGCTTATGAACACAGGCACCAAGGCTGTCGGGTCCTCAAACCGGCTGCTCACGACAGTGGCCTGGAAAATAGGCAGGGAAGTGAACTACGCGCTTGAGGGCAGCGTGTTCGTGGCAGGGGCTGCCATCCAGTGGCTCAGGGACAACCTCGGCATCATCCGTTCCAGTGCGGAAATCGAAACCTTGGCATCGCAGGTGCCGGACAGCGGAGGAGTGCGCTTCGTGCCGGCATTGACCGGGCTTGGAGCCCCCTATTGGGATTCCTCAGCAAGAGGCAGCATTACCGGGCTGAGCAGGGGCACCACGGCAGCACATATCGCAAGGGCAGCCCTGGATGGCATCGCCTGCTCCGTTGCCGACGTGGTAAGGTCTATGCAAAGAGACTCCGGACTTCCTATTTCACAAATCAAGGTGGACGGAGGGGCTTGTGCGAACAACCTTTTGATGCAAATCCAGGCAGATGTCCTGGGCATAAGTGTTCTCCGACCCCAGGAAAGGGAAACCACTGCCCTGGGAGCCTGTTATATGGCTGGTCTTGCAACGGGATTCTGGTCCGGGACGGACGAACTCACGGACCGCTGGCGTCTGGACCGCAGATTCGAGAGCCGGAGTACGGAGGAAGAACGGGAAGCCACGGCACGAGGATGGCAACGGGCTGTCCGCAGCGCAATGTCAGAATGAGAATTTGTAGCCGATTGAGATGGCAAGGTCCATCGAGTTGTCCCAGTAGAGGTTCTTGAGTTTGGTTCCCTCCTTGTTGGCATCTATTTCGAGGTCGTGGTTCCAATGGTAAAGGACGGCGAAGTCTATGCTGTGATGTCGGGCAAGATGCCATTCCGCACCTATGCAGGTCCGGATCCGGTTCAGCACGGCAGTCCCGTAACCTATGAACTCATAGTCCATCCATTTCCCGCCGTCCTCATCCAAGACGGCATTGAAAGAGGGTTCATTGAAACTGTTTCTCAACTCCACGTAGGCATAAGGCTCAAGAGGGACGTAGCCCCTGTAACTGACCTTGAGGCGGGACCTGAGGTTCAGAAGATTGCGTGGTTCCTGGAAAACATTGATGTCATACGACTTGTGGGTAAGTTCGAGGGTTTCCTTGAGGGACAGCCTCCACATCCCTATGTCATAGATTCCCATTGCATAGACCGAGACCCTGTGTCGCGGACGGAAACTCCGGTCAGACGCCTTGTAGTGTCCGATGAAAGTGTAGTCCAGTCCGGTGCGGAACCAATCGCAGACTTTGTAGGATATCCCGGCTGTGACCTGATGCCTTTCCACGGCAGTATAGAGATTCTGGGTTCGGATTTGGTATTCCGCACTGATATGCAGCCCTTTATAGACCTTCCAGTCGGCAGCGGCACTGAAACGTCCCGTGAATCCGAAGACTTCGTCGTTTACCACAGGCACTTCCTGGGCAGTGGCAGTCCTCAAGGACAAGGCTGCCGTCAGCACTGTCATTATCATAAACTTGGCGCAGGTTCCGGTACGATGTTTCAGTATTCGTGTCATAACTATAGTTTCGCAAGTCTTGATTATTCCATCGAAAGTTCATCGGAAAGACTTGCGACACTTTGCCAACGCACTTTCTCC
>JBJEJT010000367.1:0-1969 GCA_051878255.1 Candidatus Cryptobacteroides sp.
GTCACATAGTTGGCAGTGCTCTCCTTGATATAGACGATGGTCTTGTATTGGTCCGGGAATATGTCCATTTCCCTGTCGGAGCAAGACAGGAGCGAGGCAGCCATCACCGGGACGCATAAATATCTGTATATTCTGGTATTCATATTATGGATAGTTTAGTAAAGGGGAGCCTGTACCATCTGGGGGTTGGCATAGACTTCTGAATCAGGTATCGGCTGCAGATACATCCTGTTGTGCCAGATATACTGCTGTTCCACATTGGTCCTCACGTTGAAAGTCTCGAAAGACGGGTTCTTGGCAAGCACGTTAAGTCCCTGATAGCAATCGTGGCTCATATATTTGGGACCGTTCACGTAACGCCTGATGTCTTCCAGACGCATTCCCTCGAGATAGAGTTCGCAGAACCTCTCTTCAAGCACCGCCTTGAGAAATGTCTCCGAGTCCGGCACCTCAGCAATAGTGAACTCCGGCACCCCAGCCCTCTTGCGGATCAGGTTCAGATACTCCAGACCCTCGGCGATGTGTCCGGTGTGGGCGCAAGCCTCGGCATATATGAGATAGAGGTCCGCAAGTCTGAAAATCGCCCAGGGGTGGTCTATCATAGTCCCGGTATTGTCATTTCCCCATTTGTCGTAGCGGGTGTTCGGATGCACGAGTTTCTTGTTCCAGAAGCCCGTGCGGGAATTGTTGTTCACGCCGTATTTGTCGGTGTTGTAACCGTTCTCATCCGGATTCAGGGCATTGATGTACAATGACGAGCCGTTGGCTATCACCGGAGAGTACTCATCCCCGTCGAAAGAGATCGCCGCATAGAAACGGGGTTCGCGGTTGGCGCAGAGATTAATGACGTTTTCCTGCAAGCCGTCGAATCCAGCCTTTCTGAACCAGTCCCCCTCGCTTGGAAATATAGGGTCGTCTGCCGGACGTTTCCCGTTTTTCGTGAAGAAATTCTCAACGGTCTGAAGTGTAGGGCTTATCATACCCCAGCCACCGGAAGCCTGTCCGTTTTCACGTATGAGCACATAGTGGGGATAAGATGCCCAGGAACAGATTTCATTGGTAAGCCACAGACAGCCCCACAAGATTTCCTTGTTCCCCTGGCTCGGCTTCGCCACTGTCACATAACGCATCAGCATAGTCCTTTTCGCAATCTCTTCCCTGGCAGACTCGTCACTTACAGGCATCCTCGGGAGAGCGATTCCGTCAGAGAGGCGGAGTGCTTCGGAATCTGTCAGGTCAAAGAGTTTGTGCCCATTTTCCTGAGCCTCCTCAATGGCTTCCAGACAAGCTTTCTCTGCCCTCTCCCATTTCTGAGGGTCGTAATTCTTCGATACGAGTTCGTAACCGTAGCCCGGGGTCTCGAAGCATTCATTCTTCCAGTTCTTGTCCGGGAACGAACCGTTCCAAAGCGGAGAAGCGGCAAGCACGAGTACCTTTGCCTTGAGCATCTTGGCTGCCATCTTGGTGGCACGGCCATAGTAACGGCTGTTGGAGTTGAAGTTCTTCTCAAGGTCCGGATAGACTTCATCACAGAGATTCACCACATAATCCACGCAGGCATCGAAATGCGAGCGCCCCGGAATCTCTTCTTTCGGCAGGGACATAGGCAACTGTTCGTCAATGATCGGAACCGGTCCGCAGGCAGACATCAGTTTATAGTGATAATATGCCTTGAGGAACTTCGCCTCGGCTATGAAGTTTACTTTGTCGCTGTTGGTCAGGTTCTTGACTTCAGTGGAACTGAGGTCTGCAATGAATTTGTTGCAATAGCCTATTCCATAGTAATAGTCGCCCCAGACGCCTCCGTTGGAAGCCACATTGTAGCCGGTAATCTGGTTGCACTGCTGCTTTCTGAAATTGTCGTAAACCGTTTCCGGGCCCACCACCTCGTCGCTGCCGAAAGCCAGGGTATTGTAGGACAGGACCTTGGTATTGCTTTTCTGCAGGATACCATAACAGCTGTAAAGGT
>JBJEJT010000368.1:0-7977 GCA_051878255.1 Candidatus Cryptobacteroides sp.
CACCCTTTTGAGGGAAGTGTCCACCAGACCGCCTTTGGCAAGTTCATTCATTATGGCGACTACTCCACCGGAACGATTCACGTCCTGAACGTGGTATTTGTCGGTATTCGGGGCGACCTTGCACAGGCACGGAACCTTGCGGGAAAGGGCGTCTATGTCGGACATCCTGAAATCCGTTCCTGCCTCGTTGGCAACTGCCAGGAGATGGAGCACGGTGTTGGTGGAGCCGCCCATCGCTATGTCCAATGCCATTGAATTCAGGAATGCCTGTCTGGTGGCTATTGAACGCGGGAGGACGGATTCGTCCGAGTCACGGTAGTATTTGTAGGAATTTTGGACTATGAGCCTGGCTGCCTTGCGGAAGAGTTCGATTCTGCTCTTGTGGGTGGCAACCACAGTTCCGTTTCCGGGAAGTGAAAGACCTATGGCTTCAGTGAGGCAGTTCATCGAGTTGGCAGTGAACATTCCGGAGCAGCAGCCGCAACCGGGACAGGCGGATTCTTCGATTTCTGCCACTTCCCCGTCGGATACTGAAGGGTCGGCTGACTTGACCATTGCGTCTATCAGGTCGAGCCTCCGGGTGCCCATCACACCTGCCTCCATCGGGCCTCCGGACACGAAAACCGTGGGGATGTTGAGCCTCATTGCGGCTATGAGCATTCCGGGAGTGATTTTGTCACAATTGCTTATGCAAATCATCGCATCTGCCTTGTGGGCATTGACCATATATTCCACTGAATCGGCGATTATGTCCCTTGAGGGCAGGGAATAGAGCATCCCGTCGTGCCCCATCGCTATTCCGTCATCCACGGCTATGGTGTTGAATTCGGCTGCATAGCATCCCTGGGCTTCGATTTCGGCTTTCACAATCTGCCCTATTTCGTGAAGGTGGGTGTGGCCCGGAACAAACTGGGTAAAAGAATTCACTATGGCTATCACAGGGCGCCCCATCTGCTCCTTTTTCATTCCGGCTGCCGTCCACAAGGCTCTGGCACCTGCCATACGCCTGCCTCTGAGGGTCACCGCACTTCTGAGTTCGTGTTTCATAGTCCTTTCAAATCGTTACTTCCAAATAATGCCGAAGCGCTCTTTCCGTTTTTCCGGGAAGAGCGCTCCAATATGCTTCGTCATATCGCGATGCCATTACTTTCCCGGTCCAACTATCTTAATGACAAGGACTAGCAAGCTAATGACGTTCACGACTACCAACATACTTCAATTATTTCTATTCTGCCGCGGAAACCTTTCCTCCGCGATCGCGACTGCAAAAGTATAAAAGATATTTTCAATCGCAAAGTTTTTTCTTAAAAATTTCGTACCCCCGTGCGGAATCGAACCGCAACCGTCAGAACCGGAATCTGAAATTCTATCCATTAAACTACGGAGGCGTACCCCAGCGGCAATATCGAATGAGTTTGCCAGAAAAGGATTGCAAATATAATGATTTTTTCAGAAATATATTACCTTTGCGTCTCAATCGTAGTTACAATTTGTTATGTCAGCAGCAAAACGAGACAGTTTCGGTAGCAGTTTCGCAGTCATAATGGCTTATGCAGGCTCTGCCATCGGACTTGGAAACCTATGGAGATTCCCGTATATGGCGGGAGAAAACGGAGGCGCCGCCTTCATACTTATCTATCTGATTTGCACCCTGTTGCTATCCCTCCCCATCTTCCTGGCAGAAGCCGTAATCGGTCGTCACGCCCAACTCAACGCAGTGGGGTCGATGAAAAAACTTGCCCCGAAGTCCTTTTGGAGTATTCTGGGAGTACTTTCAGTTTTAACCCCTACAGTCCTGCTGTCGTACTACAGCATAGTGGGAGGCTGGTCAGTGGAGTATTTCCTCCGTTCATTCAGCCTGAACTACGGCGAGTTCCTGCCTTCCGGCTACAAAGCCCTGGCATTCGGCACGGTAATGCTCGGGCTCACCTGCCTGGTCGTAGCCTGCGGAGTGAAGAACGGCATCGAAAAGTTCAGCAAATACTCAATCCCCGCACTCTTCCTGTTCATAATCATAATAATGGTGTATGCCCTCAGGCTCCCCGGAGCATCCAAGGGTGTGGAATACCTGGTAAATCCTGATTTCTCGAAGATTACCGGCAGGACCATAGTGGCAGCCATAGGGCAGTCCTTCTATTCGATGTCCCTGGGTTCTGGAATCATACTTACATATTCTTCCTATGTGAGCAAAAAGGAGAATATGATGGCATCGGGAGTATGGACAGCCATCTCATCCATCTTCTTCGCAATCATCGCCGGATTTGCAATAATGCCTGCCGTATTTGCCAAAGGCATCGACCCGGAATCCGGACCCGGGCTGCTTTTCGTGACCCTGCCTGAGATTTTCGTGGAAATGGGAGAAGCCTCTCCTTTCTTCGGCAGGGCAATCAGCGTCCTCTTCTTCCTTACCGTCGTCGTGGCAGCCCTCACATCCACAATCTCACTCGTGGAACCAGGCATAGCCTGGCTTGTGGAAGAAAAGAGAATCCC
Source organism: Candidatus Cryptobacteroides sp. (assembly GCA_051878255.1). Classification (GTDB taxonomy): domain Bacteria; phylum Bacteroidota; class Bacteroidia; order Bacteroidales; family UBA932; genus Cryptobacteroides. Next base: position 2,491 of record JBJEJT010000368.1, read on the forward strand.
CCGCAGGAAAGCCTGCATCATTATGTTCTCCGTAATCTGGCTCCTTGGGGTCGGCAGTGCTTTCTCCCAGGAAATCTTCGGGTTCGTGGACAATCTCACATCCAATATACTCCTGATTTTCGGAGCATTGATGGCTGTCCTATTCGTTGGTTGGAAAATGGACAAGACCGCAGTGCGCGACGAACTCACCAACTCGGGAAGTTGCAACACGAAAATCTACAATCTGGTGTATTTCGCAATCCGCTACCTTGCCCCGATAACCCTGATCGTGGTTTTCATCTTCAATTTCATCTGACGCCGGCAGACTACTCGTAGCCCTTGTTCTGCTTGAGAGCCGTGTTGAGTTCTATGCACTTGCGCGGAATCGGGAACACCGTCGTGTGGGCATCTGCCTCGGAATCCAGCTGAGGGCGGAGGTCATACGCCTGGTGGTATTTCCCGAAACGGACGAGGTCCTGACGTCTCCACCCCTCCCAGGCAAGTTCCAGAAGCCGTTCATCGAGTATGTTGTCGAGGTTGCACTCTTTCGCCGGGGCATAGACCCTGTCCCTCACCGCTTTGAAAGGGAGTGAACCGTCGGCACCGTTGCGGACCGCAGCCTCAGCCTGCATCAGCAGCACATCCGCATATCTGAACAGCACTATGTCGTTGTCCTGCAGTTTCCCGTCGCTGTAGGAATAACTGTCGGTCTCATATTTGTTGAAACGCGCTCCCGCAGTCAGCATATACGGGTCCCCGGTCAGGTCCGGCTTCACCGCAAGCGGATAGTAGCACAGGGGCGTCCCGTCCTCAGTCAGCACAGGCTGCCCGTTCACATAAACCTCATCCACGGTGAAAGTCAGCCAAAGTCTCGGATCCGGTTCCGGTTTGGAATATCCGAAAGTTTCCATAGCCTTGAGCGATGCCGACGGACCGTTTTCCGAAGTGAAACCGTATGCCGCGCCGTGACTGTAGTGGCGGGAACGGAACTGGTAGTGCCACTCCACTTTATAGAGGTCCTTGTCCGACGGTATGGTGAAGATGTTCTCGATTGAAGATTCGTTGTACACGGAGAAATTGGAAGAGTACAGGTCCTCGAGGGCAAAGTCACACCAGGTAATCAGATCGCAATAGTGTATGCAGGTGTCCCAGGCATTCAGTTTCCCTCCCTCCACGTCAAACAGGATTTCATTGCCGGAAGGTCTGACTCCGTCGGTCCAGTCCCTGTCGGAATAGACCTCGGCATTCAGGGCGAGTTTTGCAAGCGCGAACCATACCACAGGCGCAGTCACTTTGCCGTAATCGTCCCCCCTGGCGTTGCTACGGCTCTGAGGCAGGATGTCTGCCGAATGCTGGAGTTCCCTGAAGATGAAGCGGAAAGATGAATCGCGCGGGGCCTGGACCACCTCCGAAGCCGACGGATAGGCATCGTCCTGTGGCAGCGGGATGTTCCCGAACATATCCATAGCATACCACAGCAGTATGGCTCTCAAAGCCCTGACTTCAGCATTCCAGAGTATGTATTTGTCCTCCCCTATCATTTCCCTATGCTCCTGCAGCACTTCGAGGCTCCCGTTGCAGCGGTTCACATTACCGAAAAGCCATTTCCACACATTGTAGAGACATCTGTCGGAAGATTTCCAGGTGTGGAAATACAGACTCTGCCAATAGCCTCCGTCATACCAGTCCCCACCTCGCACCGGCACAATCGCCTCGTCTGTCGTGAGGGTATTGTAGTCGTAGATTCCACGGCAAGTCCCCTGGAGCCCGCAGGACTCGGTATTGCCGCCCAGATCCTGGTACAGGGAGGCGACTGCGTTCACATAGACCATCTTCGTGCTGGTATACATCTCGTCTGCCGGAATCCTGTCCCTGACTTCCACGTCGAGACAGGAAACGCAAGTCAGAGCTGCCAGCAATATATAATATAATCTTTTCATTTTCAAAATCTTATGCTCAAGCCAAGGGAATATGTACGGTACAACGGATAACAGCATTTGTCATCTATGCCCAGACAGCTGTTCACCACATAACTGTTGATCATAGGTGTAAGTCCGGAATAGGAAGTGAACTGCGCGAGGTTCTTGATGCAGGCGGAAATGCGCAGGGATTTCACGGGACCGGAACGCAGGGGAATCTGGTAGCCCACGGTCAGGTGCTCTATATTGGCATAGTCTCCCTTTTCGAGCCAGTAGTCCGACACCCTCTGGTCAGCAATGTTCTTCTTCGGGGCATCCTTGAGCACGTTGTAACTCGGGAAAGAAGTCATATTGCTGTATGCGAGGGAAGTTCCGTTGAAGATATGGTGCCCGAAAGCGCCGTTGATCTGCATAGTGAAATAGAGTCCGCGCCACCGGAAACTCAGGTTGGATCCGAGAGTGAACTTGGGCACAGCCTGCCCGACGACCATCCGGTCCCCGTCACTGCCCAAATCCACGGTGCCATTCCCATCCAAGTCCTCTATGTCGTAGCGGAAAGTGCCGTCAGGATTCTGGACCAGGCCCTTGCAATGGGGCAGATAGAACACCCCGACGGGCTGTCCTACGATCTGATACAACACATTGTTGTCCCCTCCCACCTGTCCGGCTCCAGAAACTCCTGCAATCGGGGTGATTTTCTCCGCCTCCAGCCAGGTGGAATGCCAGGTACCGCTCAGGGATTCGAGCCGGTTGCGCTGCCAGGCGAAGTTCGCACTCAGCACAAGGTCTATGTCACTGGTCTTCACGGCAGCCAGGGCGACTCCTATGTCCACTCCCATATTCGACATCGAGCCCAGGTTGGCGAGCATCTTGTCGTAGGTAAACGGAGGCACTGGCACGTCATAGGCATAGAGCATATTTGACGTATGTGACAAATAGTATTCGGCTGTCAGGAGGAAGCGGTTGTGCCACAGACCAAGTTCAGCCCCCACATTGAAGGAGGACACGATTTCCCATTCTATGTCCGGGTTGGAATTGTAGGCGACCCCGAGCACCACCACCGAGGTGCCGAAAACCGGAAGTATGCCCGTAGGCTCTGCGTAACTTGCATTGACATACGCATTTATGGGACCGGTATTGCCCGAGCGTCCGTAACCTGCCTCGAGGCTCAGTGATGACACCAGGTCCACATCCCTGAGGAATGGCTCTTTCTTCAAATCCCAACTCAATGAGATGGATGGGAAGAAACCCCACTGATGTCCCTTGCCGAGCAGGGATGACCCGTCAGTCCTGGCACTTGCCTGCACCTTGTACCGGTCCATCAGGACATAGCCGAGGTCGATGCCGAAAGAGAGCAGTTTCTTCTCGAAATATGTGCTTCCAGTCTTTCCGTAACGGCGGGAAGCGGCTGCAGCGAGGTTGTCGTAGCCGAAAAGGGAGGAAGTGATGGAATTGACGCCCGTATAGAAGCCGGAGTTCTTTTCCACGTGGTATTCTGCCTTGGCAGTCGCTGTCAGACGGTGGTCTCCCCAGGTTTTGCCGAAGTTCAGGCTTGCATTGCCCAGCAGGTCGTCTTTCTTGTCTTCGCTCCTTGCAGCAGAACCTCCGTCAGTGGCAGCAACTTCCGACGAAGTGAAATAATAGGAACCGAATGCGTTGAGTTTCAGACAGTCGAGTATGTCGTAACGGAATGACAGGTGGGTGGCTATGTTCATATCGCGGGAGTCCACCTTGGAGGAAAGCTGGTCGAGAGGCGCCCCTATCAGTACGGCATAGGGATTCTTGAAACAGTCTTCTGCGGGATAGGTGGGGTTCTGGCAGGCGGCTGAATAGAAAAGGTTTGCCGCGTCGAGTACCCCGGAATTGCGGTACAGGGAGCCGACCACTCCGAGGTCCAGCCCTATGCGTCCCTCAAGCAGAGTCTGGCTGACATCGAGTTTGGTGACTATGTTGCTGTTGCCCTTGTCCTTCAACACGCTGTTCTCCTGGGCATAGCCTAACGATGCCCTGTAGCCGAAAGTGCCGCTTCCGCCACCGAGGGCGACATAATGGTTCTGAACGAATGCCGGTCTCGTGATTGCCGAATAATAATCGGTGGAGGAACCTCCGTCATTGATATACACTCCTTTCTGAGCCGCCAGGCTGCGGTATTCGTCCGCACTGAGCATATTCAGGCTGCCATAGGGGGCTGAAACGGCGAGATTCCCCTCATAGGCGATGCGGAAGCCCTCCCCTGAGGTGCGCCTCGTCTTGACCTGGATGACACCTGACGAGCCGTCGGAACCGTAGGCAGCGGTCTCGGAAGTGTTCTTGAGTATGGTGAAACTCTCGATATCCGACGGATATATGGCAGAGAGCGTAGTGATGTCCGAAATCACACCGTCTATGATGACCATAGGGTTGTTTTCGCCGAGAATGGTGGACGCACCCCTGACCCTGATGCTGTTGAGCACCGCACTGCCGTTGATTCCGTCATTCGTGACATTGACACCTGCCGACTGACCTTGCAGGAGGTCGAGGGCATTCATATACAAGCCCTTGGCAGGCACGGCTTTCACGGTGTCGGTAACGGAAGCAGGCAACCTGAAGCCAGTATGGACGCCGGCTCCCGGCTTGTTTCCGTCCGGGGATTCAGGCACATTCTCCTGACAGAACGCAGGATAGGATGCCAGCAGCAGGCACGCCGAAAGTTCGAAAAGCTTTTTCATACATCGCAATTTCTGCGAACATACATAAAATCCTGCTTAACTTTTTGCGCTGTGGCAATATTTTTTGAGCAACTGCGGAAAAATCCCTTCTAAGCTTGATGCATCTGCGAGAGGAAGTCTTTGGGCAGCACCCCGAACTGTTTCCTGAAAAGCGAGGAGAAATATGATGGCTTGTTGAATCCGACCATAAAGCACACCTCGTTCACTCTGTAGCTGCCGGTACTCAACAGCTCCGCTGCCTTCTTGAGCCTGACCATACGCACAAATTCAACCGGGGAGAGGCCGGTAAGCCCCTTGAGTTTTCGCTGGAAACTGGACCGGCTCATATTCAATTGCAAGGCCAACTCCTCAATCGAAATCTCCGCCTCCTGAATATTGTCCTGAATGAGCCCTACAAGATTGTCGAACCACTCTTTGTCCCTGGATACCACTATGGACTTGCTGTCATTCTGGAGAGGACTCAACATATAGCGTTTGCGCATATTCTCCCTGCGTGCAATAAGATTATCAACTGTGGCTTTCAAATGGCTGGTCGAGAAAGGCTTCTCAATGTATGCGTCAGCTCCATACTCCAGGCCTCTGATTTTGGTTTCGAGCGCATTTTCCACGGTCAGCATTATCACAGGAATGTGACAAAGCATATCGGAGGACCTGACAGACTTGAGCAATTCGAAACCATCCATAACTGGCATAGTAATGTCACTGATTATCAAATCTATGTCAGTATTGCGCAAGATTTCCAGCGCTTCCTGTCCATTCCCGGCCTTGAAGATCCGGTGACTGTTGCGGAAAATCCCGGATATGAAATCCAGCATATCGGAAGTATCCCTCAATTCCGCAGACTTCCAAAAGTTTCTGCGTGAAAGTGTGATTTCTGAGCC
>JBJEJT010000369.1:0-1952 GCA_051878255.1 Candidatus Cryptobacteroides sp.
GTACGCCTACTGAGAAGTCTTTCGTGGAGAGGGCATATACGGACTGTCCGAGCACTTCTTTCGATTACAGTTTGCTTGAACGTACCGAGATTGCCTGGATTATGCCTTGCGATTTCAACTGGATTGACATAGGCAACTGGGCTTCGGTCTATGATTATGCCCAGGACAAGGATGAAAGCGGGAATGTTACCATTGGCGGGCCTATGCTGGCCAAGGACTGTTCTGACACCCTCTATGTGGGTGAGTCATCCAAGTTGCTGGCAATAAAGGGGCTGGACAATTTCATCGTGGTCGATACTCCTGACGTGCTGCTGATCTGCCCTAAGGACGACAAAAGCGTCAAGGAACTCTTGTCCACGCTGGCAATGCCACGATATGAAAAATGGAGGTAGATCTACCTCCATTTTCTCGTTGCACCCGGTTCCGATTTTTCGTCATACCGGATTCGATTTATTTCGTAACACCGAATTCGTTTTTTTTGTCACACCGGACTCGGTTTTTTCGTCATACCCGGCTCCGACCGGGTATCTTTCCCGGATGGGATTGCCGGTCAAGCCGGCAATGACGGAATCGCATCAGATGCTGTCCTCGTCTCCGCCCTCTATTGGAGCATCCTTGTGGTCCATTACGCAGCGGACACCGGCACCTCCGGCGAGATTGAAATTGGCGAGGCTAAGTCTTCCCAAAGGATATTTGGCCAATGTAAAGGTTGACATTAAACCAAATGTATAATATGTCGTTACTCCGGTGTTCTGATTTGTAGTAGAAACCCCAGTTGAGCAAAGATGGTAATTCAATGCAGTGTTTCCAAAATAGGACTCAACGCTGCAATTCTTTTCACTTGCTACAATATCTTGATACTTGTTGCCATTTATACAACCGCAGAAAGTATAATTGAAACCCTCTTCGTTCGCCTTAGCGATTGAACCATAATCATTTACTGCATCCCAGAATACGGCAGTATTATCAGTTATAGGAGCTGTCTCGCCGTCGCCTTTATTGGAATATCCGCAGAGTCCGATATATTCAGCACGAGTAGGTATATGCCATCCTTCAGGGCAAATTCCACGGACACCCTCAAGCTGATTGTAATTATCAGCCGTGATTTCTGTAACACCAAGTGCAAATGCCGGATTGTACAGATAACCCAATTTGTTTATAGATTCTTCATCCTTCAGAACAGTAACTTCAGAGCCGGTGCTGCTGTATGGATACCACATAGGATAGGTCTTGGTCGGATCCTCCGAAACAGTAGTACCTTCCGGAACATACCTGAGGTTCTCAGCCATCCACCAATTGCCGTCCTTGAGCTTGACAATTTTATAGGATACTCCTCCATACTCCAGCCCGGCTTTGCCCACGGTGAACTTGATGGTCTTCGAAGGTGTTCCTGCAGTCGAGCCGTTCACCATAAGGGAAATGGTGATGGAAACGTCAATATCGGCTCCAGTCAGGTTTTCAGGAAATGTTATTGCTATGCTGTTGGCACCTGCGTCTCCGGCTTCAGGAGTACACGTGACCTCATAATCAAAATCGAGTTCAGCGCCCATTGCGGATCCTCCCGTGACAAGCCATTGATGCGATGCCGTGAATGAATAGGTGTAGGTGTCTCCGGCAAACGAAATGAACTCGTTGCAGTCCTCACCGACAATTTCAGGAGTGACTTCTACCCCCCCCGGTTGATTTTCTTTCTGTGCGCAGGCAGCAAACATCAAAGCAGAAATTGCCGCCAAAACAATGAAATTCTTTTTCATAATACTGAAATTTATGCGCTGACCATATCAGCCGCTGTTAAACACTATGCGGCAAAAATAGAAAAAGATTTCGAAAAATAATCGAAAAAATTTGCAGATACAAAAATAATCTCTACCTTTGCATTCCCATTCAAACAGGGACATATTGCGGAAATAGCTCAGTTGGTAGAGCACAACCTTGCCAAGGTTGGGGTCGCG
>JBJEJT010000370.1:0-7951 GCA_051878255.1 Candidatus Cryptobacteroides sp.
CCGAGAATACCCCTCCTATCTACTTGTTGAATGGTTCTTATCAGACGTATTTTGACTCGACAGGAGCCGGCCTGGGCGGTGAATACTTTCTCCTCGACAGGTCTTATGCAAAACTCCGCAATGTTAGTCTCACTTGGGAACTTCCGAGGAAATGGCTCAGAAAAGCCACTTTCAGTGGTGCATCCATTTCCCTGTTCTGCAACAATGTCTGCACCTGGACTGCCAAGAGCAATGTTTTCATAGATCCTGAAACAACCTCTTATGCATCAGGTGGAGACCTTGCAGCACAGTTTGGAGAATTGTATTCGAATCCATCAAGCCGTATTTACGGTTTCAATGTCAGCATTAAATTCTAAAACACAGGAGATTATAATATGAAGAAATACATTTCAATCATATCGGCGGCTGCTGTTCTTTTGACTGGCACCACAGCCTGTGAAAGTTACCTGGATATCAACAGAAATCCAAACGTACCTGAAGAAGAGAATATCTCCAATGATATGATATTCCCTGGGGCTGAGATGGCTCTCGCGGTAAGCTATGGAGACTGTCTCAGGATACTAGGAGGTTATCTTTCTCAGTACTATAGCCAGTATTTCGGTACAAGCAATTATCTCGGATACTCACAGTTTCAAGTTTCCGCTTCAACAACCAGCGGGATCTACTCACAGTTGTATCAGAAAGGGCTTACCAATCTTGCCACGGTTCAGTCAAAGGCATCTGCGTCAAACGAAAAAGGAACATTCCTGGCGGCCACAGTTCTCAGGGCTTTTATTTACCAGACACTTGTGGATTGCTATAGCGAGGTTCCATACACTGAGGCTATCAACGAGTCTATTGTGGCTCCGAAATACGATGACGGCAAGACTGTCTACAAAGGCATATTGGCTGAATTGGATGCTGCCCTTGCAAATGTCAGCGATGGAGACCTGGTATGTAACAATTTCCTTTTCCCGGGAGAGACAGCGTCTCCCTGGATTGAGTTTGCCAATGCCCTAAAACTCAGGATACTTATGCGTATGAGCAATGTTGAGGATGTCAATGACCAGCTTGCCGCACTGATTGCACAGAATCGTTTCCCTTCCAAGGATATCGAACTGGCTGGCTGTTGGGAAAAGGCTGCTGGGAAAGAAAGTCCTTTCTATGGGGAAGAGTTCTCCACTCTTGGAGGTTCCACTCAGCAGAATGTCATTGCGAACATAGCACTCATAGGAACAATGCAGGTCACGGATGATGAATCAAACATAGTTTATACTGACCCAAGGCTTGAAAAGTTTTTCAAAACAAATCAGGCGGGCAACTTCGTGGGCGGCATATCCGGAACAAACTTTTCAAATGCAGAGCCTCCGTACAACAGTGCTGCGCAATTCTGTCGTCCTGTGGCAAGTTTCGATATGCCGGTATCCTATATTTCCGTTGCGGAAGTTGAATTTTTCCTTGCTGAATATGCTGCCCGTTATGGCTCGGCTGCTGATGCTGAAGACCATTACAAAGCAGCAATCAAAGCATCATTCAATTCTGCCGGCGCAGATGGGGCTGATGCGCATATTGCCAGATATGCCTATGACAATGCAAAATATGCCGAGTGCATAGGTGTCCAGAAATGGATTGCCCTGTCTGGAGTGAATCCGTTCGAGGCTTTTTGTGAACTTCGTCGTTTGGACTATCCTGCTTTCGGAACTGTCAAGGGCTCAGATATGTATAACGAAAGTGGCGCTGTCAACGCAAGTCTTTACCAAGCCGGCAAACTCTATACTCCGTTTATGGTCTTTGGGCAATTGGGTGACAACAAGCTTCTCGAACGCTTCCCTTATGCCGAGAGTTCAGAGTCCCGCAATCCAAACTCACCTGTTTTCCCCGGCTATTCAGTTCCTGTTTTCTGGGGTGACAATAAATAGTTAATGAGTATGAAAAAGTTCATATATACAATACTTTCATTATTTGCAGTTTGTGTAATCACATCTTGCAGCAAAAAGGAGGAGTCCAGAACCTGGATCACTGCTTATCCGTCTCTTGATTTGTTGGGTGAGAAAGTATGTTTCATCAATCTGAACTCTGATTTTGATGATCCAGGTTGTAAGGCTACACTTGAAGGTTCTGACGTGTCTGACCAGGTGGTAGCCAACTCGGATCTAGATATAACGAGATGTGGAAAATACTCCATAGTATATTCCATTACGAATGTTGACGGATTCTCAGCTTCTGCTTCCCGTACCGTCTATGTCTATGACTTCTCAGATCCTATGATGGGACAATATATCTCGCAAGCTGGGACTAAGAGAACCTTATCAGGTAATGATGTTCCATACTCCGGATTTGACGTTATCATTTATGGAGACAACGACGGCGGGTATATCCTGGACGACCTTTTTGCGGGTTTCTATGCAGTAGGTAGAGGGTATGGCTCATCTTATTGTATGACTGGCTGGCTGACTCTGAATCCAGACGGGACACTGACTCTTGAGGACTCTTATGTTCCAGGATGGGGTGATGGTTTTACCGCTTCCAAATTTACCGGGAATTTTGATTCCGCCACTGGTGTGCTGTCCTATGTCGGGTATTACGAACCTGAGAGCTTGGAGGGAGATGCTATGATATTCACTGTTATACTTAAAAAGTAATTGCTATGACAAAAAAGATAATATATGGATTGATTGCAGGTCTGGCTCTTATGTTAGCATCCTGCACCAAGGACCAGCCTGGCGGAACACAGGTGGAGGCTTTGTCCGGAGATTGGTATGTGCAGGTTGATGGAGCATACGACGATCCCACACTCGAGGATTATGAGGACGTCTTTGGGAAGGGCCGATTCCATCTCCTCACATACAATACAGCGGCTGATAGAAAGGGGGAGTTTATCATTGATGACCTTAATGAATTCTGGGAGTTCAAAATCATAGTTCCTTGTAATCTTGAGACTCTCTCTTTCTCCTGCGAAGATGCCAAGAATATGGTTGAAGGCTATGAGGATCTCAGAGTCAAGGTGATAGATGGCAAGGTCGTTCCTGACGGAACCGTTACTCCAAGTGGTGCAAAGGCTGACTACATTGAGTTCTATGTCATTTTCTCGGATGATACAACTATTCCTACCTATTATGACAAACTCAAGATTTCCGGTTGGAGATATACGGGTCTGACCAACGATGACTGATTACTCTTCTCCCTCGCTTCTGCGAAATCTTTCCCTTTAGAGGCCAATTTTGCAGAGTTTGTGCGGGATGTCGATAAACTGCGGGCAATGCTGTTTGCATTGTCCGCAGTTTATTCAATGATGTCGGAGCTTCGAAAGATGGAAATTGACAATGTACAGGGTCCATAATTGACGTAAACCCTGAGGGCAAGTTTGACATACTTTTCGGAGATTTGTGAATTGGGAGCTTGCCCGTTGCGGACTTCCTGCCCGATATTCGATTTCACAGACATTCACTGTAATTGCTGGGGATCATTGCTGTTCAATATGTTTTTCTCTTGAAAAATGCAGGTGTTCTCCTGAGAATACATATCCAAGCTGATTTGAGAGACATTGGGTGGTTCCGATTTTAGCATCGATATTGCTATGTGAGTGGCCGTATATCCAGTAGTCTATCCCGCTGCTTTCTATATAGTCAGCCAACTCTACGGTAAATGCCCCGTTAGCCCTACTTCCCTTGAATCTTGGGTCAAGCATACGGAATGAGGGAACGTGATGGGTTACAACTATCCTATGCTCAGCCTTTGATCCGGCAACTGCTTCCTTTATGAACCTGAGGCAACGTTCGTGCTCGGTATTGAACTGCGTGAACGTCATCAGCTCCCCGTCGTACATTATCCAGCGGAAATCGCTGACTACCTGCTCTGTATAATATGCGTCCTGAAGAGGTATCCTTGACCAGAGGGTCGAGAGGATTATGTCGGTGTCGCCAACCTTGACGATGCCGTTGTAATGGCTGAACACGTTTGGCCGGATTTCCAAACGGTATCCGTCAGGAAGGGAGGCGACATCAAAGTATTTGTAGAACTCGTGGTTCCCCATACAGCAATGTACTTCCCGGTAGTTGTCGGAAGCCCAGTCCCAAAACGGATGCCTTGAGTAGTTGTCATCACCGAGACAGCCTATGTCCCCGGCGAGGAGAAGGATATCTCCCACCACTTCCAAAGGATTGGTTTTCAGAAACTTCCAGTTGTCGGAGAACTCCAGATGCAGGTCTGATGCGTATTGTAACTTCATCGTGATATTTCTTCAACAAACAGGTATTCAAGTTGCTCCAGCAGGCCGCTGACAAAATCCGTATCCTGATCAAGTGCACTTGCAAGCGAAGATGATAACTCCGACCATCCGTCACGGACAGCGGCAACGAACTCGTGAACGCACGAGACGATGGAGGAGGGTGCCGAAATGATTTCATCCGTAAGAATCGCGGCATTCTTCAGCACATCGGAACGGTGTTTCTTGATATCCTTGGTGTTCACTATCTTCCCCTCCTTTCTGTCCGAAACCAGATTCAGATATGCCCGTGTCTTCAGTGCAATCAATGCCGCTGGATCTGCGTGACGTATACCGTCAGTCAGCCCGCTGTGGATAATGGTGAAACGGTAGTAGTCATCATCCATAATGATGGCACTCAGACTCGATATGTCATCATCCGTCGGCACGGGCTCAATGACAAGACCTGTAGGTCCCCCAAGCGAATCTTGATGTCGGGATAACAGTTCTATCATTTCCGGATAGCCTTCCTTGCCGTTCAGGAACCGGTACATCTCGTATTTCGGAGGCTCTCCTTCAACTTGCTTCCTCTTCTCCGGGCGATAACCAGCCTCACGGACAAACTGCCAGAATTGATTTGCGAATGCTGCGTTCATATTCTCAACCACTACGATCATATCTATGTCGTGCGTCGCTCTCGGGCGTACGATAGTACCTTCCATCGCAAGGCTGCAGGCGGTTCCTCCGATGATCACATAATTATCTGAAAACTCTGCAAATGCTTCGCGGAACTTATCTAATCCTTCCATACCATCTCATCTATCAACCGTTCAACTTCTTTTTCCACTCTCGGATCTGTGTCCTCCCTCAATGAAAGTGCAAGGGATAGACGGTCAACCCACGATTCGGATTCCCCTTCATCTACGATTGAAGGGTATTTCCAGATTTCGATAATGACATTCCCATCATACGGATTCATATTGTAAATGTCACCGTTCGCAATTGCGTTGCGGTATTCCTTGCCTGTCATCATTACCATCATCTCACTGTCTGGATTCAGCATTGTATAATGGGCCAAGGCGTTTATTCCGCATATCGGATGCTTCTTATCCATACTGATGGCATCGCATAAAATGCGTTTCTCTACGGGAGAGAGAAGTACATTCTGTGCCCTTGACCAGAGTTCTCTGCTTTTCGCTTCAAAATGAATATTCTTGCTGCGTTGACCTTCCCTGTGCTTTCGGCATAGGCCTACGTCCACAAGACAGGTGATTCCCAATGCGACACTTTCGTAAGAATACGGCATCATTAGAGAGATGTCCTTTGCTGTCAATCCTTCAAGACTGCGGACCTGAAGGTGATATAGCAACAGGTACTGGGCTACGGGCGTGAGTTTTTCTGTCTTCCTTCTGTTACTGGTTTTTTCCATCGCGATTACAGTAGGAAGATGGACGTATCTGTCCGACATAACGAAATAAACTCCCTGATTCATCAGTCTCATCCGTTCATAGGTGGGACCCGGCTTGAGAATGAATACGGCTGGAAGACCGAACAATTCAGCCAGGTGGGAACCTATGATTTTGCAATTCCTCGGAGTTGGATTTTCTTTCTTAGGTTGAATGAAAAGCATATCTTGCTCCCGGTAAGACCCGTCGAAAAAATCATAGGACAATTTTTCGCCGAGAGTAATCCCTTTGAGACTCTGTCCTGTGCGAGCCTTCAGATGAATCGCTCTGTCAAGGATATATATTTCTTTATCAAAATTCATTATGCTATATTGTAAATATCTATTAAAACGTAGCAAAAATATATAAAATAATTGAGAATAGAAATACTTTAAGAATTTTATTAAGTACTTGAAAACTTATTTGGAGGATTCACGACAAATACTTTTTGAGCAAGCTTATTTTAACTCGCTCAAAGTGGGAAAAAAAGGACTTTAAGCCAGATTCGGGGATTGAAGGACACTCGTTCCTACAGCTTACAATTTGAAAGTACCCTGCTTATCACAAACCCCGGGGACCGTTTCTACGGTCCTCTGTTGGGGTATGCACTGCTGTGCCGACTCTTTGGGCGGAGGTTTCGGACGGGGACGGGAAAAGCCCGGAATGGGGCATTTTTCCGGCACTTTTTAACGCCCGTTTTAGTGTGCAGTGGTCAGCAGGGTGGGGTGCGGATGCACCTGAGGTCCCGCATACTGCGATTGGTGGAAAATACATCAATAATATAAAGGTATAATATGTTTAACAATCTATGGAGCAAAGTATGAGTAAAAAATTATTCTCATTGGCGCTGGGTCTCCTTTTGGCAATAGGCTCAGCGTTTGCCCAGACTGCCACCGTCTCAGGTACGGTTGCAGATGAAAACGGCGACCCTGTTGTCAGCGCCGCCATTCAGCTCAAGGGCAGCACCGTTTACACTATGACAAACAGTGTCGGTGAATTCAAGATTTCAGCCCCTGCCGACGGCACATTGGCAATCAGTTGCCTCGGTTTCCATTCTGCTGAAATTCCGGTGAACGGAAGAGCTTCCATCAGCATCACCCTCAAAGCAGATGCTGAAATGCTCGAAGATGTCATTGTCGTTGCCTACGGAACAGTCCGCAGGGAGGCAAACACCGGATCGGTTACATCAATCAAGAACGAGCAGCTCGCTGAGATTCCTGCAACCTCAGTGGACAAGATGCTTTCCGGAAAAATGGCCGGTGTGTCAATCACTTCCGGTTCCGGACAGCCTGGTTCGACATCCACGATACGTGTGCGCGGAACATCTTCCATCAATGCGGGCAACGAGCCTTTGTGGGTTGTGGACGGTATTCCTGTTATGAACAGCGACAACCGTCAGATGTCCAACTTCGGTGTGGGCGGCGGTTCTTCCTCAACCTACCTCAACCCTAATGACATCGAGTCCATCACCGTCCTCAAAGATGCTGCTGCGGCTTCTGTCTATGGTTCACGTGCAGCAAACGGTGTCATCCTCGTCACCACAAAGAGCGGCAAGAACGGAAGGGCCAAATTCACCGCAAGGGCAAAGGTCGGAGCACAGCAGCTGATCAATGACCACAACTACCGTCCTCTTTCCGGCGAAGAACTTCTCAGTTATCTCAGAGTGGCTTCCGTCAATGCAGGCTACAATCCAGATGACCCGACATCACAGTACTACTATCCGCAGACTCTGCTCGAAAACGGAACTACGAACTGGTACAAGGAACTCACCAGAGTCGGCTTGCTTCAGGAATATGAAATCAATGCCACAGGCGGAACAAGCAAAGGTTCATATTACTCCTCATTCTCATATCACAAGAACGAAGGCGTATTTTACGGTGTGGATTATCAGAGATTCACTGCCCGTGTCAACGCAGATATGAAACTCACCAACACCCTCAAGACAGGAACCAAAATCAACCTCAGCTACTCTGATTCCAATTCCGGTCAGATGGGTGACCTCTTTTACTCCAACCCCGCTTACGCGATGTTCAGCATCCTCCCTTGGACTCCTATCAGGAATGAGGACGGGAGCTACAATATGAACATAGCAGAGAACTCCAAGACCAACCCTCGTGCAAACGCGGACTACGATATCAACAACGACAAAGAGTACCGTCTCCAGGGAAGCCTCTTCCTCGAGTGGAAACCTATTCCTCAGCTCACCCTCAAGACCAACAACCAGGTTGAATTCGACCTCACCCAGTCAAGGCAGAACCGTCACGAGTTCACCCACCAAGGCACTGCGACCGACTTTGAATACATCAACAAAGATGTCCGCTAC
>JBJEJT010000371.1:0-7908 GCA_051878255.1 Candidatus Cryptobacteroides sp.
GAGGGAGTGACTGCCGGGGACATCATCTTCCTGCTGGTGCTGTTTGCCATCGGTGTCGGGTCGGCGATGTGGTCGGCAGGGGCGCTTACGAGACACCTCAGGGGAGAGATTGAACTCAGTCCCCTATACAAGGCTCTGCAACTTCTGGCGATAATGTTCCTGGTTACAAGCGCCGTGAGCATCTGCGGACCCATAGGGTTCATTTCACTCGGAGTGCCGAATCTCAGCCGCATATTGTGCAAGAAGGACGACATCAGGCTGCATTATCTCATTTCTGCGGGAATCGGGGTGGCGTTGCTGCTCGTCACCTGGCTGGTCGTGAAGTATGTCAGTTTCGGGATATACCTGCCTATCAGCGCCACTATGTCCATCATCGCGCTGCCGCTGATGGCTATCGTGTTTATGCGTGGACGGTAGTCGCACATACCCGTCGGGGCTGACCTGTGCCGTGTCCGGAACATCAGGTCAAACCGGGGATGGGGTCTGATAAAATGGAATCTCAGAGCCTGGTCAGGACATAATCGCCAGCCGGACCGCTGAAATAAATGTCACCGGATTCTGAACCGACAGTGAAGTCTCCGACAGTCCTGCCGTCACAAACGACTCTCCAGTTGCCCGGTTCCAAGTCAGTAACCAATATCTTGAACCCGGAAGTCGGAGACTTGCCTGTCAATTTGAACCCACATCCGCTTACAGTCTGCAAATCCCTGCTGAACAGCACCACGCGGTCGCCTACGACAGCTCCCACCATAGTCTCCGACCCGATGGCAGCCACCTTGTCGAAATTCCGGAACCCGGAATCTGCCACCTGTATGACATTGAGGAAATTGTCCCTCAACGCATCCTTGGCAGGGCACACCTCCACTCTCCACGCTCCCCTCTCATTCGCAGGGTCAGGTCTGGATGTGGCAGCATTTGGATAATTCTGCCCGAACACCCAGAACTCCTTGCCCGGTCCGCCCACAGTCGAGATCCTGGCTTTCTCAGGAAGCAGGACCGTATTCTTCAGCATACCGCTGTCCCCGTTCAGCGTGCGGGAAATCGTGAACTCACGCCCTTTCACCACAGGCTCCTCTATGCTGTGCATAAGCCAGAACTTCCGGAACGACGCATCCGAAGACTCCACATTGTCGTATATCACCATTGCCGCAGGCTGGTCCCCGTCCCCGAGATTGAGGAATACGAATGAGCGCCTGAGATCCCTGACTTTCGACGTGTAGGCGGCGGTAATGTCCCCTTTGAGGTAGGAATACTCCGGTGTCTGCTCCGAAGGACCGAAATCGTGGGCGAGAGCCTTGCCCACGGTATAGTCCGCGCTCAAAAGCATTTCCATACTCCGGCAGGTGTCCCAACGGTCTCCCGGCATCCTCTGTCCGCCGTCGTTGGCAGCAGTCTTGGTCTTGTCGCCTCCACCGTAGTTCCAGCACTCGAACACCTCGTCCGGGTCATAGACCAGAATCCCGTTGTGGGCGATTGTCCTCTTGAAATAATTCTTGCAGTGAGGACTGTTGTAGCCGCCCGAACTGCCCTGGTATGCTCCCGAATCTATCGCGAGAGGTCCTTTGTAGTAAATCTGGAAAGTGCCTCCGTCGAGGTGCTGGTGGTTGCCGTAGAAATGCTCGTTGATTTTCATTTCCGCAATCACGCTGTTCTCGTCCCAGCCGGTGCGTGCCATCATCCACCCGAAAGGAGTGCCGCTGTAACGGGTAAGTGGCAGGTCGTCCGGCTTTTTCGGCTCAAGGTCGAAATCCATCCAGAGCAACTGCATCATAAGCAGGTGCGCCTCCACCGACGGCTTGATGAAATACTCGTTCTGGATGTAAGGGTCGTGGTAATAGCCGGCTGCGAACATAGCCGGCATAGCATAGGAATTAGGGCTCTTGCGGTTGCCCGGGTTCACGTCTCCGGCAGGCACCACTCCCCCGTCCGGTCTGCGGCGATAGATGAAATCGTAGAGTACATATTTCTGGGCAGGGTCATAAATCGCCCCGGCACCCATCTTGTCGAATATCCACAGGGAAATGAGGTCATTGATGTAACGCACCGACACATAGCCAGTCCCCTGGTGGTAATTGCCTCCGTGATAGGTGTAGTTGCGGATAGGGACATAATCCCTGAAAAGCATAGTCGTCACATAATTGTAAATCTCCGGGTCCTCGTCATAGACGGCTACACCGGCAGAGAGCAGGTCGCGGAGGATGTTCCATTCGGAGCAGTGTCCGGCGAGAGGTTCGGTGTTCTTTGGAGGCCAATGACATTCCATAGTGCCGGCAATGCGCTTGAACTCGGCGATATATGAAAGCCTTTCCTCCGGGGTCATCTGGCTGTAACACCAGTCATAGACCATAGCCCCGACCATTATCATCACGCCACTCGCCCTTGTCCTGTCGTGCTTGGTGTCGAAATCCACCCTCTTGAGCGTGTCCAGCATAGCGGTGATGGCGTGGCGTGCCTGACGCTCGTCCCCATCCACCAGAAACTCCAGGGCTTCCAACTGCACCTGCGAAGTGACACCACGCATCTGGAAGTAGTAGCGGAAGTCTTTCAACTTCACGGCAGCCTCTTCCTCATCACTGCGGGGCACGGAAGCCTTGCGGAGTTTCTTGAGTATCTCCTTGCCCATAGGATGCTCCAATTTCTGCTTCAAGGCAGGGATGTCATCCGTACGGACATACAGACGCGGATGCTCGAGAGGTGGGACGGGTATGCTGACCCCGTCCACTTCAGTCCATACGGCTGTCTTGGCATCCCTTTCGACAGGGAGCCATTCTTTCATATCGTGTTCGGCAGACTGCGCCAGGAGGGAATATGTCCCAGCGAAAAGAAGGCACAGTGCTATGGCAATTTTCTTCATAACGGATATTTATTTTCAAACAATCACGGTATCAGCCTCAGATGCCTGTCACGGTCGGTGGCTTGTCGTGCAAGTCCTTCCGGAGCGAGTGAGGCAGGATGGGTCAGGAGCCATTCCCGGAGCATTTCACGATGCTGGCGGAGAATCTCACCGTATCGGGACTCGACGGCGAGGTTGCGGGTCTCGCCCCTGTCATTTTCCATATCATAGAGTTGCTCACGATAGTTCCCCTTGTCGTAGAGCACATATTTGTATTTCGGAGTGCGCACCATCCAGCCCAAAGTCCCGGAAGTCTGGATGAAGTTGGTCTCTGTGACTATGTAGGGACGTTCAGGTACGTCCACACCACGCGAGACAGCCTCCACCACCGGTCTGAGGCTCCTGCCGCTGCGTCCCTCAGGCATCACGGCACCTGTCCAGCAGCAGAGCGAAGGCATAAGGTCCACCCCCTCGTTCACGAGCGCGTCCGAAACCTTTCCGTCATCCCCTTTTCCCGGCACACAGACTATCAGTGGCACATTCGCCACCTCTTCATACAGAGCCGTCTTCTGGTTCCACTGATGGGCACCGCAGCCGTCCCCGTGGTCCGAAGTGAAGATGATGACCGTGTCCTCCCAAAGTTTCTGGCGCTCGATTTCCGCCACTATCTTGCCTATTTCCGCATCCACGGCTTCCACCAGACGGTAGTAGGCATCCCGGTAGCGGCGCCAGTCATCAGGGCTGTAACTCACTGTGGGATAGAGAGAATAATTCAGCCCACGCTCGAAACTCAGGACAGAGGCATCGTAGGGCTGCACCGCGAAATTGGATGGCAGCCCGGGGCAGTCCTCAAGTGCGGAGGGGACTATGTCCGCGTGCGGGGTCTTCTGTCCCCTGGCATATTCGCAGATATTGTGGGGATTGACGAAAGACGCCACCAGAAAATACGGCTTTTCAGAACGTGAGTGCTGTTTCATATACTCCACGCACGCTTCAGCCACACCCCTGTCACCATTGTCCTTGATATTGCGGAAACCGAATGCCTCATCCCCGGGGAGGGATATGGTATTCACGTGCCATTTCCCCGCATAGGCGCAGTCGTAACCGGCATCGCGGACCATCTGTCCGAGAGTGTTGCCGGACAGGCTGGCAGGCAGCGGCACCTCATTCTCCACCACCCCGCTTTCCGAAGGCATAAGTCCCGTGAACATAGCAGCCCTCGACGGACCACTCAAAGGGAAAGAACAATAGGCATTCGTGAAACGTATTCCGTGACTTGCGAGGGCATCCATAGCCGGGGTGTGCAGATCGGTGTTGCCGGCACAACTCATCGCACCTGCCCAATGCTGGTCCGTCATTATATAGATGACATTGGGCCTGCGTCCCTCCTTTGAAACCGGTACCCCGACCGTCCCCTGTCCAGGGACGGCCGAGCCGGCGACAGTGGCAGGAATCCCTGCCAAAAGCAGAACTAAATTCATAACTGACAATCTATGATCCAGGCTTCGCGAATGCAAGACCCGAGCCAATGAAAACTAAATCCGTTCTGCCCATATAGGAGAAGTCCAGAGCCACTGCTGGTCTTTCTGACGCACCCTCACATAGTAATAGTCAGTTTCCCTTTCAGGCTCGTCGTCCTCCATATAATGCTCGAAACAATAGCAACTTTCAGGCA
The DNA here is from genome assembly GCA_051878255.1 of Candidatus Cryptobacteroides sp. GTDB lineage: Bacteria > Bacteroidota > Bacteroidia > Bacteroidales > UBA932 > Cryptobacteroides. The sequence goes on from JBJEJT010000371.1 coordinate 4,509, forward strand.
TAGCCCTGTTGAAAAGCAGAGCCTCGCTCAGCCAGCCGCGCATAAAGTGTGTCCTGGAACCCTGCAGAAGTTCGGCAAGAGAATGCGAGATTTTCTGCCCGTTGAACTCGGCGATGATGTTGCCGTCCAAAGGCATCTCCACTTCGAGGATGACCGCCTGGGTCGCAGAAGTGGTGGTGTTGGGGTTCATACTTGTGTAGAGTTTGAGTTCGGTCGAGGTCTCGCCAACTGAAAGGATTTTCTGCACGTGGGTGTGGAACTCGGTCTCGCCCTCCTGAGGGGATGTGAAAGCCGCACCCCTGAAGCAAGGGGTCACGTTCACGATGCGTCCCTTATCGACTGAAACCGCACCGTCCCACGGGATGTAGGTCTGTTCCCTGTTCCATCCGAATTCGAGTTTCACCTTGCAGCGCACCGTGTCCCCCTGGGGCATCAGAGGAATGTGCGGACCGTTGATGCGGGCTATGAGCCTGCCGTTCTTGATGACGTCGATATAGTCTATGCAACTCTCGCCCTCTACATTCACGTAGATGCGGCGTCTGTTGCCCCTGATGACATCTCCCATCAGGGCATCGTTCACACGGAAGTCCACCTTGATCTTGTCGCCGGTGGCGCAGCAGGTATGCCTTGAACGCAGTGCCTCCCAGATGCCGTCACGGCTGAGCGCAGGAGAGAGCACTCCCACACGACCGTCGCCATAACTGCCAGGATAGCCGGAGTGCTGGTCAGTGGAGCCTATGAAACCAAACTTGTGTCCCTGCTCCAGACCGCACTGTATCGTGCCCTCCCACTGGCGTGGACCCATATCGTGCAGATACGGATAGTCGCCCATATCGCTCTCGGCAAGACCGTGGCGGGAATACATCTCCACGAAAGGAGTCTGGTCGCCCTCTGTGAACTGGTCCCAGTCATAGCCCCTGTAACCTTTCTGGTAGCCCATATGATGAGGGGTCACGAAGACATCCTGCCCCTTGAACTTGTCTTTCCAGTTCTGGATGGAGGTGCAGTTCACAAGCGGGGCATCGATGTCCTTGTGAAGTGCGACGTGGTCGCCGGAAATCATACTGTGAGCCTCGTAGCCGATGAAAGTGAGGAATTCGCCCTCTTTATTGTATTCTTTCGTCATCTCACGGTACTTGTCGTAATTGCCTCTGCGCAGACGTCCGAATGCGTCGGTATGGTAGCCGATCACCCATTTCAGGCGGGGTTCCTTGTTGAGAAGGTTGATGTCGGGCCACATTGCGTGCGGAGTGACGCTGACGAAATCCAGCTGACCTTTGGCTGCCTCGAAAGCGTCGCGCATATCGCCGTGTCCGTAGGTGATGTTGCAGTGGTTGTGGAGGTCTCCCCAATAGAGTTTGAGCCCTGTGGTGGACGGGAGGATTCTCCTTGCCTCCCTGCTGCCTGGGGCACAGCCGTCGAGAAGGCTTCCTGATGCTGCCAGACCCAGCAGAGACCATCCTGATGCTTCCAAAAATTTTCTTCTGTCCATTATATGTCGTTTAAGTTTTTAATGTCGATGTCATTATGTCATTGCCGGATTGACCGGTAATTTTGTTTTGGATACCCGGTCGGGGCCGGGTATGACGGCTGCGGTGCCGCAGGGCGGGCAACGGAGCCGTTATGACGGCTGCGGTGCCCGGGAACACTATTTCTGCCGGTCCATATATCTGCGGTCGCCGTGGAAGAGGACTCTCTCGCGCTCGTCAGGGTCGGTGTCGCCGTACTGCCGCTGGGTAAGTTCCAGCAGTTCGTGCAGATGCTGTCTTTCGGCAGAGTATGCCGGGTCGTCATAGACACTGCACATCTCCCGAGGATCCGCAGCCATATCGTACATCTCCCACTCATCTATGTCGTTGTAGAAATGGATGAGTTTGAAACGGTCGGTGCGTATGCCGTAGTGGCGTTTCACAGAGTGCTCGGCAGGGTATTCATAATAGTGGTAATACACTGCCTCGCGCCAGTCCCCGGGCACGGCACCCCCGTTTTCCATAACCGGACGCAGGGACCTGCCCTGGATGTCCGACGGGATTTCCACGCCCGCGAAGTCGAGGAAAGTGGGAGCAAAGTCCACATTCATACTCAGGGCGGTAGTGGTGCTGCCTGCCTTGATTGCAGAGGGGTAGCGTACGACCATAGGCATCCTCTGACATTCCTCATACATAAACCGTTTGTCGAACCAGCCGTGTTCCCCGAGGAAGAATCCCTGGTCGGAGGTATAGACTATGATGGTATTGTCGAGTTCGCCCGTCTTTTCGAGATAGTCCAGCATCTGCCCGACGCTCTGGTCCACCGACAGGACGGTGGCAAGATAGTCCCGCATATACTGCTGATACTTCCATCTCACGAGTTCCCTACCCCTGAGGGTGCCGCTGCGGTATTCCGCGATCCTCCCGGCATAGACGCCGTCCCATTTCGCCTGGACGTCCTCAGGCATACGGAAATAGACTTTCGCAAGACGGTTGGAAGGATTGGCAAGCATCTGTTCCCGGGTAAGGAGCTTGAGGTCCCAATCTTCGGTGAAAGTATTCCCGAGGCTCATATCCTGGGTGTGTGCAGCGGTTCCCCTGCCGGCGTAGTCGTCGAAGAGGTTTTCCGGTTCAGGGAAGACGCGGTCGTTGTAGATGCCCAGATTCTGCGGCGCCGGCATCCAGTTGCGGTGCGGAGCCTTATGGTGCATCATCAGACAGAAAGGCTTGCTCTTGTCGCGGGAATCGAGGTATTCGATTGCCTTGCGGGTGATGATTTCGGTAACATAGCCTTTCTCGGTGATTTCCTGCCCCATCTGCTCGAACTGGGGGTCGTAATAGTCCCCCTGTTCCTCCTGACCGGAAAGCACGCTCCAGAAGTCGAAGCCCTGGGGCTCGGAAATCAGATGCCATTTGCCCACGATTGCGGTCTCATATCCTGCTCCCTGAAGCAGTTTCGGGAAAGTCTGCTGGTCTCCGTTGAAGACGCAGGCATTGTCGGTAAATCCGTTTTCGTGGCTGAACTTGCCGGTGAGGATGCACGCCCTCGACGGACCCGAAAGGGCATTCGCGGCGTAACAGTTGTCGAACCTCATTCCCTCCGTGGCAATCCTGTCCAGATTCGGGGTCTCGAAGAGCCTGCCACCATAGCAGGACATAGCCTGGGTGGTGTGGTCGTCCGTCATTATGAACAGGATGTTCGGCTGTCTGGGTTTCTCCCCCGCATTGTTGCAGGATGCGAGCGAGGCTGCGGCAAGCGGGAGGGAGAGGAAAAGTTTAGTGTTGTTCTTGTACATTGTTTTTTGGTTTGGGATTCCCGGTCGGAGCCGGGAATGACGGGATTCGGGGGTCCAGGTCGGAGCCGGGAATGACGGGACGTTACGTCATTGCCGGCTCCGACCGGCAATCTCAATCACAGGCTCCAAGAAAGT
>JBJEJT010000372.1:0-7891 GCA_051878255.1 Candidatus Cryptobacteroides sp.
ATTGATATTTTCTGCCACGCTCTTATCCCTTTCAAACAGAGACAGATAATAGGCGATTCCGCCCAAGGCCATATAGCAGTCCAGACATTCCTGTCTTTCATAGCGAAAGCCTCTGCTTCTGAAATACATCTCGGTTTCCTTGAGGGTGAAAGGGGATATCAGCATCTTGTGGGTAACCCGGTTGTGAAGACCTCCTCTGGAATTAATCAGTTTTTCCAACATCCACGATGTAGCCGATCCGCATACTATAAGTTTGATGTCCTTGCGGTAATATGCCCAATCATTCCAAAAATGTTCAAGCGCCCCGATAAAGCCTGATTTCGGGGTGTCGCACCACGGGAGTTCGTCAATGAAAATGATTTTTTTGCCTTCAGGAAGTCTCTCAATGTTCTTGGAAAGGAGTCGGAAGGCTTCTGACCAATTTTTCGGCATAAGGGTCTCCTGAAAGAAGTCATCAAGTGCATAAGCGAAATTCATTAAATTTTCATTTGTCAGTGCATTTTCCCTGCCTGTCATCCTGAAAGTGAACTTTCCTTCAAACAATTCCTTTATAAGGAAAGTTTTGCCAACTCTTCTCCTACCATATACAGCAATGAATTCAGATTGACCGGAAGTCAAATACTCCTCCAGTTCTTTTATTTCTCCAGTGCGTCCGATAATAGCTTTTTTCATCGACATTTATTTTTACTTGGCGTAAAGTTATAAATAATGTGCGATTTCGCCAAATTATCATTCTATTACTTGTCTAAATTTGTATATTTTTCTTCGATTTAGCCAAGTTTGATTATGGAATCCCATTCTCTGTCGCCTGTGGACCTTTTCCAGGGAATATCAGATGCTGTTGTGGATGTATTCGACTGCGTGGGTGAGCCAGGTGTCCTCGCCGCCTTTGAAGCTGCCTTCTGCGTAGCTCATCTCTATGTCAGGGAAGACTCCGATACCCTCAAGTATGTCCCCGTTGTAATCTTTGACTATACGGGAACTCAGGTAACCGTAGTGGTTGGCTCCTCGCTCTCCGAAAGTGCCGGCATAGTCCGCTCTTTTCGCGGCTCCAGCCCATCTGTACAGGCTTGTCTATAAGCAGCCCCAGAAGGTAGAACTCATCGGTCAGGTATCCGTCTCCGTTCTCCCTAAGGTCTATGATCACGCCTTTGACACCATACAGTTCCAGCACGTTTTTCTTGAAACTTTCGTAAGCGGCGAAAGTATCTTCCACGTCTTGGGATGCATAGTCATCCTGGGCAAGTTCAAGGAGTCTGGTGAGTTGGAAATCGCTGATGTGGATATATGGAATGCAGCCGTCAACCAGTCCCGGAACCACTGTAACCACATCTTCAACGTTTCCGTATTTCACGTCCGTTGCCCTTCCCTGTGCTTCCAGTTTCTTCAGCCAGGCCACCATCGTCAGGTCGTCCCAGGAATGGATGCCGAGGAGGTCGCCATAGCTGGGGTAGTTGAGGGCCCCGCTGATGTACCTGGAATAAATGTGTTCTTTGTGATAATAGTCACGGCCTGAGATTTCTATGTTTCCGGGACTGATGTCCAGACTCTGCTTGTCCCCGTCAGAGGCCCACAAGTTCTTGATTTCAAAATAGGAGTGATGGTCTGTCAGACCGCCGAGAATCCCGGTGTAGAGTTCCTTGAGATGGGCTGTCGAAATGGTATAGTCAGCTTTCACGGAGTCGTCCAGGGCAAGAAACTCCGGAAGATACTCATTCTTCACCGATGTCCAGTCCATATCCCCTCATACACTCCTGTACGGTGCATCGTGTGCCCTTTCTGCACATAAGAGACATCGGCCCTCAGGCCCAGCCAGTCCAGGAAATTGTACTGCACGGGCACAGTCACTTCCAGTCCGCCCATCCCGCCGTAGCGGTAATCATAGGCATAACCCTTGGCCACAGAATAGACATTGTAGTCGTATCCGGCCATTATGCCGACACTCCACTGCGCCCTGGTCCCGAAACACAAGGTCAGCGCAAACAAGCACAGAATGATTCTTTTCATAAATGACAAATTTCAATACCGGCACAGGTAAAAAATATTTGCCGGATCATCCTCTTGCCATCTTTATTTTCATCCATTGAACAAATAATTCCCCAACCTGGTTCATTTTTTCATAAGCATCACGACAGCTTTAGTCCGGAACTTTAATAATAAAATCAATTTGTCAAAAAAATTGTGTACTTCCCCTTGTTTTGTGGAATACTATAATTGTTATGCTGACCAGTCCTGTTCGGGCTTGAATGCCGGATGGGAAGGAAATAGGGATATGCTAACTATTTAAATATAAACACTTATGGGAACACGAAATGCAATGGGGGGGGGATATTCCTCTCCAGAAATCATTCTTCAAAGCTGCTCTGTTGAGCAGAGTATGTGCGGCAGCATTGTCGCAGGTAATGGAAGCGAGAGTGGAATTACCGACTGGAAATATGTCCAATCAACAGATGTGTCATTCTAACAAAACCAAAGACTATGAAAAAGATTTATCCTGTATTGATGATTGCATCTGCAATCTCATTCTCTTGCGCCAAGGAAAATATCCAGACACCTGACACACCGGAAGTGCCTGAAAAGCCAGCTGTCGCAAACTTCTCTCTTTGTGCAAACATAGATGACACGAGGACCGTCAATGACAACCTGAAGACAGCCTGGGCGGAAGGTGATGCAATTCAGGTTTTCCATCAGGACTGTGATGAAACGATAAAGAATGACGGAAAATTCGCTCTTGATGGGGACCCGGCTAACGGTATGTTCAAGGGAACATTGAATCCGGATTGGTCTGACGGTTCTACCTACAACCTCTGGGCAGTGTACCCTTATTCTGACACCAACTCCGATCCTTCCATCTGCACTGTCACGATAGGAGGCAAGACCCAGACTCAGAAAGGCAAGGATTCAATGGCTCATCTGGCAGGGGAGACCGCTCCGCTGGCAGGCATGGTCACTGCAACTATGGGCGAGGTTCCGCATATTTCTATGAGCCAGCTCGCGACTGTAGTTTCAATTGCCGTTACCAATTGCACCAAAACGGATCTCACTGTGAATACTCTCACATTCAAGGGGGTAACTGAAGAAATCGCAGGTGAATTCAATGTGGATCTGACTGCTGAAAACTGGGCATATACAGCAATGGATGCAGCAAAGGATGTTGTTCTGAACATCAGCGGCGAAAACAATTCCATAGCTCCCGGTACAGAAGGCCGTTTCTTCTTCGTCCTCAAACCTTTTGCCGTTTCCAAGGACCAGATTCTCTCAATTGACATTGACGGACGTACATTCTATTCAAAGGTGACGAATGACATAAATTTCCCTGCCGGCACCATTACAAACCTGTCGCTGGAATACAAGACCCAGGTAACATTCGACGGCCCTGGCGCAGGAGGTTGGGGAACAAAGATAACAGCCGACATCAACAATAATCCTGATGGTACATATTCTTGTGAAACAGCTTTGAACAATGGCTACGTGGCAATTTATTCGTCAGATACTTCAAATGGAAAAATCTTCCTGCTTGAGCCTGTGAATGCAAATGAGGATATTTCAGCTGGCGGAGTATTCAGCTTCGTGAAGAAAACAGGCTCTGCTGCTGCCATTGCCCAATATTGGAATAAGGATGGAGTTGGCGCAGGCCGTTACAGATTCACGTTTGACGAGAAGGCTGGCACTATGAAGGTTGAGGTGCTCAAGACGATTACCAAACTTGCTCTTAACGGGAACCCTTGGAGTTGGTCTGAATACCTGCCAACGTACACTTTGAAAGGTAATGTGGCAACTTTTGTCGTTACAATTTCAAATTCCGGTACTTTCGCCATTTACGATGCCAAAACGGCCTGGGCCCCGAATGCTTCTCCGATAAATATTACAGCATCAGGTTGGACCGGGACACTTGCCGCTACTAGCTCTGCAGATGATTTCTTCACAACCGATGTCCCGGGCACATACAGATTTGTCCTGGATTACGACACAATGGAACTCGAAATCCGTCCGGAAAAATGTTATCTCTGCGGACCTGGACTTGAGGCGGCAGGCGGTTGGGACACATATATCCCTATGGAGGTCTCCAGCGATGACATCGCAGTTTACTCATACACAGGCAATGCTGTCAAAGACAAGATGATTACTATGTTTACCCAGAAAGGCAAAGGCCAGCTGAATCCTGTTGCAGTCAGTGGCTCTGACAATCCTAATTATTCACTGGATGTCGCAATGGGAATCTGTATCAAGGGAAGTGCTGATGCCGCTCACGGATTCTTTACATCGAACTATGAATCAGGTCAGTACACCTACACAATCAACCTCCGTGATATGACCTTCAAGGTGACACAATAATGCAATAAATCCCGAAATGGAGGGGATGACTGGTAAGCAAGCCTGTCCGGTCATCCTCTTTTTTTTGAAAAATATGAGACGAATTCAAACAATAGCCCTGACAGTCCTGTTACTGCCGCTGTTTTCCTGCCAGAAACTTCAGCAACCCGCGTACACCCAGAGCGTGAATGCCGTGGTTCCGGATCTTGCGGAGAGCTTGACCGACTATCTTAATCTATCCTGGTCGTCCTCCGTCACCAATGTCACGGTGACAGCCGACAAGGTTAGCGTAAGCGGTGTCTGTGTCGGTTCCTGCGTCTATGCCCTTGTGGATGTGGCACCCTATGAGGAAATGACCACTATGACGGAGTTCCCCCAGACCACTATGCTTGACGGCCCTGGCGAGTTCACCAAAACCTTTCCCCGTTTTTATGCCCGGGACGGCAAAAGATACGACAGGGCATTGTCCAGATGGGCAATAATCAGAATCCGGAGGGCAACAGGCTTGTCGGAGCTGGTCTCCTCTGCCCGGTATGCCGACAATGTGGAGCAGAAATATTCTGCCGCAGCAGCCTCTGCCGCTTCGAAGAAGGGCCTTGGAGCAGGAAGCGGTGAACTGTATTGGCAGGATGTCGATGAGCTGGGAGTGGGCAGTGTGACCGTCAATCTGTCGCTGACTGATTATTTTTCCACCACTTCGGTTTCCGGTTGGGAAAGAATAATGTACGGACAGCAGTATTTCTGGATGAACACCTCGAAGTTTGAAGAATTGGACTCTTTTCTGCTCGAGGCATCGCAAAGAAGTGCCGTGGTTTTCGGCATAGTGCTCATCCCTCTGGATTCAGTGCTTGCAGACCCGGAAAATGACGGCGGAAGGTATGCTATGCCGAACCTGACGGATGCGGGTGCTGTGAACGCCTATGCCGCAGTGATGGACTATATGGCAAACCGTTACAGCACCGGCACTTACGGGCGTATCCATCATTGGATAATCCACAACGAGGTGGACGAAGGGTACAAATGGACCAATATGGGAGTGCAGCCGGAAGAGAAATACATCGACCGCTATGTCAAGTCAATGAGGCTCTGTTACAATATTGTGAGACAATACGACAGCAATGCCAGCGTGCTCGCATCCTTCGCCCATTCCTGGTACGATGCCACAGAAAAATATACGGCTTTCAATATGCTGGAGCATATTGCAAGATATTCTGCAAGGGAAGGGGATTTCAACTGGGGAGTGGCCTACCATTCATATCCTTATGACCTCAGCATACCTTATTTCTGGAGTTATGACCCAGCCCACGGCGTATCGCTTTCCCGCAAGAGTCCGTATGTCACCCCGTACAATCTCGAGGTGGTCAATGACTGGATTCTCCAGAGTGCACACCGTCATCCTGATGGCAGAAAACGCCTTCTTGTGCTTTCGGAGCAGGGGATTAATGCCAGATACGATGTTGCGGATGAGTACAAGGCAAACGAATATGTGATGCAGGCGGCCGGTGCGGCGTGGATGTGGAAGAAGGCCAATGCTCTTGCCGGAATCGATTTCGTGCACTGGCACGCCTGGAGGGACGGAGCCGATGATGGACTGAACCTCGGCCTGAGACACAGCCCGTCCTGGTCTGAACCTTCTGCAAAGAAGGAGGTGTACGATGTGTGGAAAGCTGCTGCAACCTACGGTGAGGGAGGCGTCCTTGACGCATATCTTCCTACCTTGGGCAGAACATCCTGGGACTATCTCACCGCTGATGTGACGGACTAAGTTGCCAAGTATTTTTAATTGCTTTCCAATCAGCCATAATAAGTCGTTTATATGAAAAAAATCTTATCCTTTTGCTTTGCACTTATGGCCGCCGGACTGGCTATGGCCTCCTGTTCTGCAGAAATGGCTCCGGTACAGTTTGAAGGAATGTGGATAGGCTGCGAATCACCTTCGGATGACATTGCCTCCGCCTGTACGCAGGTGCCTGCCCGCTACCTCAGGAAAGAGTTCAGACTCAAATCATCTGTCAGAAGCGCGCGGCTTGCAATATGCGGACTCGGGCTTTACGATGCCTGGGTTAACGGTGAATACATCACTTCGGGTCAAGTGCTCTCTCCGACAGTCTCAGATTACGACAAGACTGTCTATTACAATGTATTCGATTTGACTGAAACTCTCTCTAGGGGAGACAATGTCCTTGCCGTGCGTCTGGGAAACGGCCGTTATGTGTCGGTCAGAACCTATGACCCGATTCCGATTATAGTCAACAGGCATTTCGGAATGCCTTGCCTGCTCTGTCAGCTTGACATCCTGTATGAGGACGGGAGCCGGGAATCGTTCTGCAGCGACTGTTCCTGGAAAATCACCGCGGACGGTCCGATCCGTTCCAACAACGAATATGACGGAGAAATTTATGACGCCCGTATGGAACTGGGCGACTGGACCTCACCCGGCTATGATGACAGCCTTTGGGTCGATGCCACAGTGATGCCGGGGCCATCAGGGGAGCTCCTCGAACAGCCGAATCCCAACATCGCAATCCAGGATGTGCTTCATCCTGTCTCAATCACGAAACGCGCTGATTCCTACATACTTGATATGGGTCAGAATATGGTGGGATGGCTTCAGTTCAAGGCTTCCGGACTTCTTCCCGGAGATGAAGTCAAGCTCAGCTTTGCTGAAACCCTCGGCGAGGACGGCGGTCTTTACCGGGCCAATCTCCGCAGGGCCAAAGTGAGGGATATATACATTTCCAACGGCTCCGGACAAGTCCTTTGGCATCCGGAATACACCTATCACGGTTTCCGTTATGTCGAGATTGAGGGGCTACGGAATGAGCCTTCCATCGATGATTTCGAGGGACAGGTGCTCTATGACAAAATGGATGTAACAGGCCATTTCAGGACCTCCGATCCGGTTGTAAACCAGGTTTACAGGAATGCTTTCTGGGGCATACGCGGCAACTATCGCGGAATGCCCACCGATTGTCCCCAGAGGGATGAAAGACAGGGCTGGATGGGTGACAGGACCACAGGCTGTTACGGGGAATCCTATATTTTCGACAACCACCTTCTCTACGCCAAATGGCTCAGGGATATAATGGATTCCCAGACACCAGAAGGAAGTCTTCCGAATGTGGCTCCCCGTTTCTGGAAGGTTGACGGAGACAATGTGACCTGGCCGGGTGTGTTCATTACCGCGGCTGATATGATATGGCGCCGTTTCGGGGACAAGCAGCCGATTGTGGACAATTACGATGCTATGAAACGATGGCTTGCACACATCAAGGAGACCTGTTCCGACGGGGACATCATAATAAAGGATGTCTATGGGGACTGGTGTATGCCGCCCGAGTCACTGGAACTTATACATTCCAAGGACCCGTCCAGAATCACTTCAGCCCCGGTTCTGTCCACGACCTTCTATTATCATCTGCTTGGACTTATGGCGGAATTTGCTCCGCTTGCCGGTCACCGTTCCGATGCAAAGGCCTTTCTGGAGGAAGCTGAAAATGTCCGCAAGGCTTTCAATGGCCGCTATTTCAATCCGGAGAAGGGCTGTTACGACAACAATACCGTTACGGCCAATCTG
>JBJEJT010000373.1:0-1937 GCA_051878255.1 Candidatus Cryptobacteroides sp.
CCCAGAGGTAGTATTGCCTGAGCAGGTCCCCGTTGGGCGCATTGGTGACCACTATGGGGCCGAGAGACCCGATGAATGTCCCGAAAAGTATTCCGAAAGTGATGAGATTCTGGGTGCTGACTTTCAGGGTGACGAAAAAGCATACGAGGGTGCATACGAGGGTGCATACGAAACTCCCTACGGTCAGTGAACACCACCCCGTCATAGTGGCGGCAGCGGCTCCCAGACAGGCTGCACTGCCCAGCCCGAGGCTGTAAACGTCCCCGAGCTGGTTGCGCCAGAGATACTGCATCTGGATTCCGCCGACCGGCAGCGCAATCCCCGAGAGGATGACATAGAGCAGACTTAGCATTTTGAGAATTGGAAAGTTGTGTCAGGTTTGAATCAGAATTTGAATTCCACGCCGCCGTAAAAGCCTATGCCCGGCATCGGGTAGTCGCGGACGACCTCATAGTACTGGTCGGTAAGGTTGCGCAGGGTGAGCTTGAGCGTGAGGGGACCGCAGTGTGGTATGCTGACGGATTTTCCGAAAGACATATCCACCGTGTTCCAGTCCGGGAGCTGTCCGTTGGAGTCGTAACGTCCGGACCTGATGTTCCACAGTGCCGTGATGAACCAGCCCCTCCAGTCGCCGCTTGCGCTGATTCTGCCGCTGTGGAGTGCCACATAAGGGATTTGCTGTCCGAATGTGGAACTGTCCGGGGTCTTGTCCGTTGCCTGCTGCCAGCTGTAGTCCGCATCCACATTGATGGAGAGGTCTCCGGATTTGAATCCGAAACCCGCACCCAGGTCTATGCCTGCGGACTGTACTTTGCCGATATTATAGGGCAGCCATACATAGGGGTTGTCGGCTGACGGTGCAGATATTATCTTGTCTGTAAGATAGTTGTAGAACCCGTTTGCCTTGGCTTTCAGGCTGTACCTGCCTCCGGGGGAACTGAGCCTGTAACTGATTCCCAGGTCGGTCATCCAGGCATCTTCCGGTTTCAGCTCCGTGTTCCCATATCCCGGGTAGAACATTTCGTTGAAAGTTGGGACACGATAGGACCTGCGCCCGGACAGCACTATGTCGAAGCCCCGGAACGCAGTGACTTTCAGCCCCAGGGACGGGGATACGGCATATTTGTGTCCGGCGTCCTTGTCGAAGACCCCGTTGTATTCGACGGCTATGTCCGCCCTGAAAATGTCGAGGACGAATGATGTAGAAATGGCAGTGAATATCCCGCTGCGGGAAGCCTTGTAGAGGTTGGATTCCACTCCGTCCCACTGGAAATCGGCAGCTATGGATGCGCTCCACCAGTCGAAAATCCTGAACTGATGGGAGGTGTTCACCTGCACCTCGTCCTGCCTGTAGTTGCTGTCTCCCCAGGTGGAGAAATAATCCAGTTTGTCGAGGGCATATTTCACGCTGGCGTTGAGCCTGTAAACCTTGCCGAGCTGCTGGCTCACGAGCCCCTGGATGAAGCCGTTCATATCTCCCTGGCGGTCTGTGGAGGGCCAGCTCAATGAACCTGGAGTGCCCCTCCTGGCAAGATTGTAGTACGCTTTTGCTTTCCAGAATCCCTGGTTGGTGTTGCCCTTGAGGTCAAGTCCAGCCCTCATCTGTCTGAGGTCGTTGTTCTCGAGTGGGGTGTTGTCGGGACGCAGGTAGTCTCCCTTGCTGTATATTCCGGACATATTGGCTCCGAGCACAATCCTGTCCCCGAGTTTGAAGTCCATCCTGGCGTATGGCAGTGCTGTCCCGAAAGAGCCTCCGCTGAGCCTGAAATCGCCTGCTACGATCCGGTCCTCCAGGAACACAGGCTCTGCGGAAAGGAACGAAATGCTGTTCTGGGTATAGTCCACCACGGCCTTGCCATAATGTTCCAGTCCCACCATCCCGAGGTCCACCTGTCCGCTTTGCACATTGTTGGCACGTACTCCGTCGATGTAGATTG
>JBJEJT010000374.1:0-1937 GCA_051878255.1 Candidatus Cryptobacteroides sp.
AGGTTCGAACCCGCTTCCGGAGTCCCCCGCATTGATTACGAAACTCTGGTCAATCCTGATCTCTCCTCCGTGTGTGAGAGGTTTCACCAGATCCGTAATGTCATCCAACTGCACCCTGATATTTCTGCCGTTTATGAAATTCAGCACCATAGTATTCCTCACATCCTCGCTCTGATGCGGACCGAACGACCAGAACTCACCGTAAATCCTATTCTCATCCTTGCATAGAACAGTCTCCACATTCTGCACCCCATACTCCTCATCCCTGTTCGAACCATCCCACAGAAAGGCGGATGTGTACATACCCTGAATCTCCATATATGCCGAACTGAGGTACTCAAGCCCCTTGACATTCACCCAGAACCAGTATTTGTAACTTCTCTGCTCCAGTTCCACCCTAAAACTGTTGCCGTCGTTTGCCTCCACCTCCAAATCCTTGTACAGACGGGCGAAAAGAGGGTCCGGATTTTCCATAACATACTCGCTCTTGGTTCCTTCCTTTGATTTGAGCACCTGGCGGGTATATGCCTCGGCAGTGTACATATTATCCATACCCCGGTAGTAGTTGGCATCCAGGTCATAGAAATCCGAGGTGTAAATCAGCAAATCGTAAGTCGCCGGGACAAGGTAGAACGAACCGCTGCTTCCTTTGACATTCACAGTCTCCACGTGGGCTGACGGGTCCTTCGGGAAAGCTATTATGGTGAAACTCCTACATTCCGCGTCCATCTGCACATCCGTCTGAACCTCGAGTGATATGGATATGCCCACAAGATTTCCGTGGTGGTGCCCCGGTTCAAGCAATGCCTTGCGCTGACATCCGGACAGCAACACGGCAATAGTGACGACCAAAACCGATATTCCGAACCTCTTCATAGCCTACCTCCCCGAACCGGTCTTGACGTTCAACATATACACCAGCGACATCTTTGCGGAAGTCAGTCCCCAAATGCGGGTACGCCACTGCTGGGGCGAAGGTGCAGAGAGGGTGTAATCGTACCAGTCCCACAGGTATTTGCGGTACTGTGAACCGATGTAGCCTGCCCCAAGTGCCCACTCCAGACGCCAATTGCCGCTGCGGCTGACCTTGTGGGCATATCCACAGGTGAGTCCGGCACTGAGGAACTCGCCCTGGAAACCCTTTTCCCGCTTGAACATAATGTCATAGATGCCGCCACTCGCAGACAGTCCGAGGAAGAATCCGGTAAGCAATGGTCTTCCGTTCCTCTTCCCGAACCAGTAGCGTCCCTCCAAAGTGCCCTGCATAATCTGGAAATAATACTGACGGTCGTAATCGGACCACCACGGGCAGAGCCATTCCGCACTCACGGACCAATGTTCCCCGCAAGGCACCTCCACTCCGAGATTCACAGCCGACACTGCATCATACAGGAGATTGGTCTTGACGGCAATATGGGCGTATGCCCCGCATCCCACCCTGGCAGGGTCCCCGAATCCCGCACTCACACCCATACGCAGCGAAGGCATAGTCTGCAACTGCACTGCGGAACCGTCTAAAGCCACCCCGGCAAACAGACGGGGTTCCATAAACACGGACAGGTTGCGGCCGATATTGTAGTGGAGCCTGAGTCCGGACACCAGACCGGAGATATGCGCTCCCGTCCAGCGATATGAAACCCCGGCTATGAGTTGCGCACTCACGCGATGATACAGGTCTTTGCGGGTGGCAAAGGCGTTGAGGTCGAAAAGATAAGCGAAGTCTCCGCCATATCCCCTTGTCCCGCTGTAGTTGTCCATATAGACCGGACTGATTTCCAGGGAATGGACTGGAGTGAGTTTACATTCGATGCTGAAACCGGTGGCAAGATGCACGGGCGATGAACCCAAGGCGGTGGCAGGGCTCCAGATACATTCGGGACCGATGTAGGCGGATATCCTGAACCTATCCCCAGCCTTGGCGTCTTGCCCGTACCGGG
>JBJEJT010000375.1:0-1936 GCA_051878255.1 Candidatus Cryptobacteroides sp.
AGCCACCTTGAGGGAGAGTTTCACAAGGGTCGGGGCACCGCCGACGGCATCGAACTTGTCCTGCGCCTTGAGTTTCTGTGACACGGAAATGACATCGAGGCTCACGTGCTCTGCCACAAGGGCGCACATAGCCTCGAAAATCATCCTGTTGGTCCCGGAATAGAAACAGGACGGGGTGAGTTCCCCCATAGCCTCATCGACACAGTTCGGCTCTATCAGGAGAGCTCCAAGGACTGCATCTTCGACATCAAGAGCCTGAGGCGGGACATTTCCCATCTCAAGCCCCAAGATATCCAGGTTTATGTCTGAAGTTCTGCTGCGTTGTCGTGGTTTCCTGTCTTCAGCCATTATTCAAGCGGTCTATTCAAAATTGTCCGGATTAACGAGGATTCTGCCGCAGTACTCGCAGATGATGAGCTTCTTGTTGGAAGCGATGTTGATCAGCTGCTGTGGGGCAATGGTATTGAAACATCCGCCACAGGAGTTGCCGTTATAGACGCTCACCACTGCAAGATGGTTATTGACGCTCTTGCGTATGCGGTCGTATGCGCTCATCGTCCTGGCGTCGATTTTCTGTGCGCACTCCTCCCTCTTTGCCTGGAGCACTGCCTCGTCCTTTGCAGTGGACTCGACAATGGCGGAAAGTTCGGCTTTCTTCGCGTCGAGGTCGCCGTTGCGGACTGCGAGTTTCTCTTTCACGAGCGCCAGATCCTGTTTCTTCTCCTCTATCCTGTCTTTCGCCTCTCCTATGTTCTTTTCCGAAATCTGACGGAGAAGTTCCTGATTCTCAATCTCTTTGTTGATTGAGTCGTATTCGCGGCTGTTGGAGATGTTCTGGAGCTGGGCGCGGTATTTCTCAATCTGGAGTTCGCACTCCGAAATGTTGTGCTTGTTTTCCGCTATGCCCTTCGTGAACTCCACTATGAGCATATTGATGTTGTCTCCCTTTGCCTTGAGTTCCGCAATTTCGTTTTCGAGTCTCTCGACTTCCATCGGAAGTTCGCCCCTGAGCTGTACAATCCTGTCAATGGCACAGTCGGTCTGCTGGAGTTCGTAGAGAGCTTTGAGCTTCTCCGGAACGCTGGTCTCGGAATCCGCAAAACTCTTCCTGATGGACACGAAAGTCTCGTGGCGGTCGATTGGAGTCTCGATTTTTTGTGTCTTTTTTGTAGTCGCCATATAGCTTTAGAAATAAAATACCGGGTTGTTGTTACTTTTTTGCGCAATGCGAACCGCAAAGGTAGGAAAATTTTTCTGAATCAAGGAAAATAAAATGGGAACAATATCTATTTCACTTTCATAATGTCCTATGTCCATAATCATAAAGCCCTCCGGAGTGAAGAAATGATGATATGAGACGTCTCCGCAGAGGTACAGTTGAGCCCCTGCCTCCCTTGCCCTGTCCACGAGCGAACTGCCCGCACCCCCGCAGGCAGCCACCCTCCGGATCAGACCCCGGGACGGACGGGAACTCCGCACGTAAGGCAGGGAGAAAGCCTGCTTGACCCTCTCCACCGCTTCCGTGGCAGTCAGCGGCTCCGGGAAATCCCCTATTATGCCGAGACCACAGTCGAAACCCTCCGAACTCACACCCGCATCGTAGTCCAGCACCGAGACATTCTCCAGCCCCAGCCTCCGGGCTATCGCCCAACTGACTCCCCCAGGTGCCTTGTCGGCAGATGTATGGGCACAATAGACCGCGACCCCGGACCTTATGGCTTTTATCAGCGCAGCCCCGACCGGGTCGGACCCGTCCACTTTCTTGAGCGAGTGGAAAATCAGGGGATGATGGGTCACGACCATATTGGCACCGCATTCCACTGCCTCCTCAATCAGCGCCAGGGTGCAGTCGAAGCCCACGACCACGCCCGTAAGTTCAGCATCCATACTGCCGGCGCAAAGTCCGCAGTTGTCCCAACTTTCCTGTATGTCCACC
>JBJEJT010000376.1:0-1935 GCA_051878255.1 Candidatus Cryptobacteroides sp.
AAAGGAATGGTGGTCTCGACTATGGGAGCGAGGTCTGTACCTACTGTTACGGTCCTCCACGGGGTTTCTCCGGGGATTCTGATTAAAGGGCACGCATTCCCGGCACCGTTCATCTCTGCCTGGTCCGGGAATCCTATGGCATAGGCAGCCCCGCCCTCGTTTCTAAGCCTTGAGGCACAGTAACTGCCGTCCACACCCGTTTCGGAAACCAGCACCCAGGTCTGAGGAAGGTGGAACAGGCAGGGAAAGGTGTAGCCGTAGCCCTCTCCGTTCCTGCCCATAGCGTCGTCTGCCACATATTTTGTCTCATAACTCGGCCAAGTCCTCTTCCATCCCTCCATAGGGGTGCTTGCAGGACAGAGGAAAGTGGTCGAACCGTCGGGAAAGACGAAGGAGGTACATTCCTCTTTGACAAGGGCTACCCTATGGTCTGACAAACTGTTTATGCGGTATTTGAAAGCCAGGTCGTTGTCGGAGATGTGCAGGATGAGTTCGAATGCCGGCTTCCCGGATGAAGTGAACGGAACCACAGCCTCGACTGCACCGTGGGAAACCCGGTTCTTCTTTATCTTCTCCAGGCTGTATTCAACTTGCACGGTGTCGATGCGGATCCCTCCCCGGTCTATGGTCAGGGCTTTGCTGAAATCGGCGCAATCCAGGACCAGACCCAGGGGCGATGAGACGACACAGGGAATATCATTGTAGGTTAGAGTGTAGGACGGTTGCCCGCTTTCGCACGAAATGGCAACCGCCAGCCTGCCGTCAGGAGACTTGAACTGCTGTCCGGAAAGGCTGACAGCCGAAAAGGCCGCAAGTATTGTGATTATTGTCTTTTTCATCATTTCACTTCAAATGGAAATACCGCACAGGTGGCATTCTTGTGGTTCAAATCCCTGACATAGACTATCAGACGATAGTTTCCGGCTTCCGACGGAGCTTTGAATGAGGTGCTGTTCTGGTCTGTCTGATTCGTGGCGAACAATCCGCTTATGCCTCCGGACATCGGCACTCCATATCCCAGATTCTCATCTCTGATGATTCTCCACTCATACTTCAGCCTGTCGCCCTCAGGGTCCGTCGCGATGATTTGGGCAGTGTGGTTAGCGGAAGACGGGGACAGGCTCACATTGTCTGTGACTTTCTTGCCGTCGATAGTCAAATCAGTCCTGGATGCGACCACGGGGGTCCTGTTTTCAGGATAGTTGCCGGACCACAGGAGGGTCATCATCTCCACTGTCGGAAGGGCGGCATTGGAGAACTGGTCGAACATCGTGTACCAGGTAAGCACGTCTCCGTGGGTCTGCCATCCCCAGAGGAACACATAAGACCCCAGACAGCCGTTGTCCTTGTGGGCAAGAACATAATTGTTGTAGATGGTCTGGTAAATCTCTGCCTTTTCATTTGCAGTGGGTTCGATCAGGCTGCCGGAAGAAGTCCGGGGGACACCGCCGTCCCAGGTGCCCCTGATGCCGAATTCCGAAACTATGTATGGGATACCCAGGTTCTTGCTGCTCCAACTCTGATACAGGTCCTGGATGTTTCCCTCGTAGTTGTTCACACAGAGGATGTCCAGGTTGGGACAATACTGTCTGATATTGTCTGCCGTGGGCTGGTCGCCCCATATTCCGGTTATCGCAGTCGATGTGGGTCTTCCGTCCACCTCCTTTATGTATTCGGCAACGGTGTTTATGTCTTTCCAGACATTGACATTCGGAACAAAGCTCGTCCCGTCATCCCTGGTCCCGTAGTCCACCTCGTTGCCTATGCACCAGAACAGGATTGCAGGGTGTCCCTTGTATTTGTCCACCTCTTTTTTCAAGGTGTTCACACGGTATTCCCGGATTGGTTCGGACGTGTAGTCGTGACCGTCACATTCCCTTTTTACCTCAAGACCGAAAGCCACATAGATGTGCTGCTCATAAAACTTGTCCAGAC
>JBJEJT010000377.1:0-7850 GCA_051878255.1 Candidatus Cryptobacteroides sp.
CCTTCTTTCAGGTGCATCGTGCCGTCAGCGTAGATTTCGAAATCGGAAAGCTGGTACACTCCGTCAAAAACATATCCGTACATACTGCCTATAGGCTTGCCGACTTCAGCAATGTAATCGTATGAACTGTAACTGGAGGAAATCCCTGACCTGGACAGGATGTAATCCTTGCCACTCTGAAGGCTCACGAGTTCATTCCGTATGAAGGAAATGTTGAAATCCGTTCTCCAGCTGAAATTCCTCCTGTCGAAATTGATGGAATTGATTGACAGTTCAATGCCTTTGTTGCGGATTTTGCCTATGTTCTGCATCTGGGATTCGAAACCTGTGACAAGACTCAGGTCCTGGGCGAGCAGCAAGTCTTTGGAGTCCTTGATGAATGCGTCCGCCGTAATGTTAAGCCTTTCATTGAAAAAACTTGCGTCCACTCCGATATTGCCAGTCATCGCCGCCTCCCACTTGAGTTCGGTGTTTGCAAGGTGGGAAGGAAAAATTGCCGTCACCTGTTCCGAGCCGGCTCCATATTTCACGGAATCATAGACGGTAAGTGACAGATAGTTGCTGATTCTGTCATTCCCGACCATTCCCCAGCCTGCCCTGAGTTTTAGGTTGGACAGCCAAGCCACATCTTTCAGCCATTTTTCCCGGCTCAGGTTCCAGGCTGCCGAAACTGACGGGAAATAACCCCATTTGTGCCTCGCGGAGAATACGCTGGAGGCATCTGCACGGACAGTTGCCGTCAGCATATACCTGTCTCCGTAGTTGTAGAATCCCCTTGCGAAAAAAGAAAGACGCCGGCTCTCTGTACGCAGTGATTTGACCGAACCCGCAACAGCCCCCAGTCCAAGATTGTCGCTTCCGATTCCGTCCACCGGAAAATCCTTGGCTTCACCGTAAAGGTATTCATTGCTGGTGAAAGATGCCTCCTGCCCAAGTATGACATTCAGCTTATGGTCGGTGTCGAATGTCTGGTTATAGGAAAACTGGTTCGTAGTGCCGTAGCGTTTGTATTTCTGGAATCTCGAATTGCCATAAGGTCCGCTTCCCCTGTCTGCCGAGGAAGTGCCGTTGCCGTAGAATCTGTCAGTTCTGGTGGTCTGGAGATTGAAATTGCCCGACGAACGGAACGAAAGATATTTGCCGAGCCTCAAGTTGAGTGATGCATAGGCGTTCCATTTGTCGCTGTCGGTTTTCGCCTCGGTGTTCTCGGCATTGACCAGCGGATTGTAGAAACCCGTGGTCGTGACCTGCAGTTCATCCACTATCGGGTCCACAGGGTTGTAACGCAGGTCATAGTCCGTCGTTCCGAGACCTCCAACCGGACGGTACATAAGAATATTGCTCAAAGTGCTGCCCGAGGTGCCTGTGCCTTTGTTGACAGTATTGGTGTAGTCAATTGATGCGGACAGGCTCATCCATTTGAAAATCTGCTGGTTGAGCTTGAGCCTCGCGGAATTTTTGGAGTATGAGTTGTTGGCATAGATGCCGTCTTCGTCATAATGGGAATAAGATGCGAAATATTGGCTGGACTTGCTTCCGCCCCTTATGCTGATGTCGTGATTCTGCGACCAGGCCGGATGGAACGCTTCTTCTTGCCATTCAATGCCTTTGACATTCCGGTAGTCCTCAATGCTTTGGTAGGCGTATGGGACTCCCTCAGCATCATTCCCTTCCCTGAAATACATTCCGGTGTATTTGACAGGGTTCAGTTCCATTTGCAGTTCCACGAATTCATAAGGGCTCAGCAGATCGAGGCGTTTGGAAAGAATGCGGTAACTCCCTGAACCGTTGTAGGAAATCTCCGGCCGGCCTATTCGACCGGACTTGGTGGTTACCAGAACCACTCCGTTGCCCGCACGGGCCCCGTAGATTGCACTTGCTGAGGCATCTTTCAGAACCTCAATTGATTTGATGTCCTGATTTGCCAGATAACTGATGTCCGACACTTCAAATCCGTCCACTATGTACAGTGGGGATGTGTCCCCCGTAACGGTCCCGACTCCGCGAACTTTGATGTTGTATCCGCTGCCAGGTGTGCCGTCCGAGGAAGTTATGTCCACTCCTGCTATCATTCCGCCGAGCGCTCCCAGGACTGAAGCCGTCTTGTAATTTTCCAAAGCCTTGGAATTGACGGAGGAGACACTTCCGGTGAGGTCGCTCTTTTTCATGGTGCCGTAACCTACGACCACAACTTCGTCAAGCAACTTGGTGTCAGGCTCCAATATGACATTCAGAGTTCTCGAACTGCGGGCAAGGAAAGATTGGGATTTATAGCCTATATAGCTGAACACCAGTGTATTATCACTATATGCCTTGATTCTGTACTTTCCCTCAGCATCTGTGATTTCCCCTGTGGAAGAATTTTCCACAAGTATTGATGCACCTGCGAGAGGCTCTCCATTTTCATCGGTGATCGTTCCCGTGACGGTTACGGACTTGTATTGTGCCTTTGCGCTCTGCCAGTTTGCACTCAGAATGGCAAGGGCCAGGAGAATTATTGTCTGTGCTTTTCTCATAGTCTCATTCGTTTTGATATTCAGGGTCAAACCAAAGGAATACTCGATTCACTTGTTTCGCATCTGATGAAGTGAGCGGATTGGCACCGGAAGGACTGAAATTCATTGTCCCCCAATAAACTCCATTGGCATAGTTGCCGTCCGCATCCCGGAATCTATCAGGATTGATCTTGATCCGGAGTCCGTCGCTGCCGTCCACATAGGCTCCTGTGAAATCCAGATAGCCCTTGTCGAAATTGTACCACCAGGACATCGGTCCGGCTGAATAGGCATTGTAGTTCTCACCTGTTGCAGTGAAATATTTCTGCCATACATTTGCGAGGAATGATTTTTTCTCCGTGTCGTTCTGCACCTTATCGTTCCAAGTGTGGGATTCGGGACCGTTTATGTTGAAATAGAATGAATTGGTCCTGTAGTCGAGGCTGACTTGGGAACTTACATCCGCAATGTTGCCATCCCCGTCTTTTTTAGTGATCACCGGTGCTTCGGAACATCCTCCGGTCTTTGGATTCACCCGGATGGCAAAAGGAGTGTAAAGTATCTGGTGGTTGTCCACGTAGCCGCAGAGGTCCACGAACACAGGGAATTTTTTGACCACAGCAGCTTCACCTTCTCCGACAGTAACTTTGATGAGTGTGTATGTGGTTGTGTATCCAGAAGTCTTCGGATAGATGTCCAGCCGTCCTGTAGAAGCATTGACGGAAATGTTGGAACCTGTTACAGCCGAATCGTCTTCCTTGAGAGGTTTCAGGCTTTCAAATTTGACAGGCCTCCCCTCAGGGATGTCGCTCTCTACGATTTCCTGTGCGAGTTTGGCATCGGAGTGGAAAAGACGGAACTGGTTGCCGTATTTTTCCAGAGGCTGGAGGGCTGAGCCGTCAGAGGAGAGATTGTTGCCCCAGCGGACGTAGGTAAAATGGTTTGGATTCGCCGTTACGTTCAGTCTGAATGACGCTTCCATAGTCCCCTTTGCATTTTCTGCCTTAAGCTTGACGACGTAATCTCCCGGTGCTATTTCTACACCGCTCCCGCAAGTGACCTCTCCGGTATGATGGTCGATTTCCAATGCACTGAGCTCGGCCGGAAGGTCCGAAAAGCTGTAGCTGACTTCGTCTCCGTCCATTTCAAGGACAGGATTTGAAAATGAAACTCCTGAAATGCAGCCGATTATGTCAGCGTAGGAGAATGCAGTGATGGGATGCAGGAATTCAATGACCTGGAAGCTGAAAGCATCCTCGAAATCAGCAGTTCCGTAATCATTGGACACGGTAACATCCACTGCGAATGAGTCACCCGGATTCACATCTGCATTTTCAGGGAAGAGCAAGACTCCGCTATCCTTTTCTATATCAAGGCCCGGGAGAGACGGACTTACAGCCTTTATGCTGAATGTAAATCCGGAAGAACCTTTGCAAACCGGTCGCGGTGACTTGCCCTCAGTGCCCTTTTCGACACGCAAACTTGCAGGAGAATAAACCAGCGACAATGGCCCCGATGTCACGTTGAGTTCCAGAGCATCTGCAAAAATTCCGTCTTCGGCATCCTTGCCCGATGCGTAGGTTGTCAGCTTGAAATCGAAATTATATACACCCGGTTCGAAATCAGTATTTCCCGGCGTTATGCTGAATACTCCATCATCAGACAGTGAGAACCATCCTGAACACTCATTGCAGATAGTGCCGTCCCGGTATATGTTGGCAAAGAGGTATTTTTCTATTTTCAAGTGATTGTCGCCGTCTGCGCTGATTCTGGCCGTCGGCAATTTATTTCCGGATGACTCAGAATAAATGTCGGAAAGGCTGACGTTCAGAGATGATGGATTCACCTGTATGCTTTCGGGCACCGGTTTCATCATCTGAATTTTAATGATGTCCGCAAAACTGTGTCTGTTGCCATCTACGCTGCAAGAAACGGAAACCAGATATGTTCCTACGGCCGTGGCATCGGAAGCGACAATGCGGAATTCCCCTGTGTCCGGGTCAATGGTAAAGCAATCGACCTCGGCAGGCTTCCCGTTGCAGGTTACGGATTCAATGGCGAAACTGTCCGGTGAACCGCCATACCAGTTAGGCTTGATTCCGAGAGTTGAACCGGGGGATATTTCGCTGATTGACGGATAGTAAAGCACAAAGCCTTTTTCAGGTTCCAATGCTGTCTGTCTGCAGGAAGACAGCATAAGCAGCGCAAGCAAGCCTGTTAGCAATGATGAGCAAATGTTTTTGTGTTTCATTTGTAAATGTGGTTATTACCCTTTTGCAAAGGTAAGGAAGAGACGTTTGCCGGGACAACCACAAACTCGTCAAAAAATACCTCGTTTTGGTAATCGGACATATTTCAACAATTTTGAAGGTGTTTTTTCCTATTTTTGTGTCGGAATGAACATAGACGTAAATGAAAACACTGGTCACACTACTAATAGCTGTCCTCTCTGGCCTTTGCTTGCCTGCAACAGTTTCTGCACAACAGAAGATGCGCCACTATGATGTGTCAGAGGGGCTCTCCTCCAATTCCGTAAAGGGGATGATTCAGGATGAAAGGGGATATATATGGTTTGCTACGCCTGATGGACTTAACGTGTTCAACGGCAAGGAATTCAAGTCATTTGGCTGTTCATATCAGCCGGACGGTGCAGAAGGGGCCGATGCCATCAATATCCTGACAATACTTCAGCACAAGGACGGAAAACAAATCTGGGCAGCCACCCATAGTTCGTCACTTTTCCTGTTCAATCCGGTCACAGGTTCTTTCCGTGAAATCCTGATTTGTTGGAAAAAGGGAACCCCGATGCCAAATGTCTGCTATTCTATGATCTATGACAGTGCAGGCAGACTTTGGATAGGCACCGATATGGGTATATGGATATATGATGAGGAACAGTCTTCTTTTTCAGTCTTTTCCACCTCCAACAGCAATTTGCCCTCGGATTTGATTCAATGCCTGCATCGTGATGCTGAAGGAGTAATCTGGATAGGTACGGACCGGGGATTGGTGCGGTTCAATCCTTCTGCGGAATCATTTCTGACTGCCTGTGTCGACAGTATGGACTTCGGTGTCGCATCCGGTTTGCACATCTCCACCATAGCGGATGGCCCGTCAGGTAATCTGTGGATTGGAACGTGGAATAACGGCCTTGCGCTATTTGACAAAAGACTCAATATCATTCGTGCAGTCAGGCCTGCCGGGGAGAAGGACGCGGCATCAACTATGAGAATCAGAAGTATCCTTGCGGACAATTCTGACCTGCTGTGGCTATCGGCCAATGTGGGGCTGTTCAAATACGACATTGTCGATAACAAGCTCTCCCGTGTAATACTTTCCTCAAGTGGACTTAACAACAATTTCTATTCAAGCCTCAAGGACAAGGAGGGCGGAATATGGTTCGGCACATTTTTCCAGGGCGCCTGGTACCTGTCTCCACGGGCAAGGCAAATTGAATGTTACACATCTGAAAATGTGGAAAGCAATTTCAACGGCTCTGCAGTAAGTTCATTTTGTGAAGACAAATCCGGAAATGTCTATATTGCATCCGAGAACGGTGGCTTGAGCCTGTTCAACCCGGTGCAGAGGACCTTCATTCCGTTGAATTATCGCGATGTGGGACGTAATCTCCACGCCCTCTGCATTATGGGGGATGAATTGTTCATCGGCACATTTACCCAGGGATTGAAGATTGTGAACCTTAAAACGGGGAGAGTCCGCTCCTGCACGGTGGCTGACACGCCTGCTATTCAATCCGATAATGTTTTCTCCCTGTATGGAGATGACCGTGGATTGGTGTATATAGGTACAGAACAAGGATGTACGGTCTATGAAACGTCTTCCGGGAAATGGAATAGCCTGGACGAACTTCAGGGAGAGTTCATTTATGACATCGAGAGGGACAGGAACGGTGATTTGTGGTTTGCCAGCTATTATAACGGGGTTTACCGCTACGATACCGGCAAAGACAGATGGACGCATTATATGCACAATGACAACAAGAGCGGAGTTTTGCCGAGCAGCAAAATAATCGGGCTTTTCACTGATGACAGTGCTAATCTTTGGATTTGCACCGAAGGCGGCGGAGTCTGCCGCTATGATTATGACGCAGACTGTTTTCGAGGTTTTTCCCTGAAGCAGGACGATAGGGAAATCCGCATTTCGCTTGTCTATGGGATACTGAATGATTCCTGTGGAAGACTGTGGATGTCTTCTAACGACGGGATATATGTATGTCAAGAAAATGGGGAGGTTATACGGCACCTGACCCACGAGGATGGCCTCCAGAGCGACCAGTATAATTTCGGAGCGGCATACAGGTCGGGGAAAGGACAATTGTATTTCGGGGGAGTGTACGGTTTCAATGTCATAAATACGGACCTCATAATGGACACAAACATCAGTCCTGTGGCCACTGCAAGAATCAGATACAAGGACAAAGAAGGCAACACCATATATTCCGAAAGGGTATCTTCCTCTTCAAGTGTGCAATTGCCGGGGTACGTCAGCTCATTCACAATGGACTTTGAATGCTTGAGTTACCTCTCCCCTTTGAAAAACCGTTTTGCCTACAAGATTGATGACAAGGGTGACTGGCTGACCACGGCTGAATCTTCCGTGACCTTCCTGAATTTTCCTTTCGGCAAGCATTCTGTGATGGTCCGGTGCTGCAACGGGGAAGGGTGCTGGAGCGGGAACGAGGTGGTGTTCACCATAGACAATATACCCCCTTTCTACAGCAGTACAGTCGCAAAGGTCCTTTACTGCGTTTTGGCGGTGTTGTTTTTGGGCGCCGTGATAGTGCTGATAATCAGAAGACACGATGAGCGCTCCCGGGCCCGTTATGCCGAAATGAAGGCCGAAAAGGACAGGGAAGCGTACCAGGCGAAGATAGATTTCTTCACTTATGTTGCCCACGAAATCAAAACGCCGGTTTCGCTTATCAAGGCTCCTCTTGAGAACGTCCTTCAAAATGTCCATCCCGAAGACGAGCAGCACAATCTGGAGATAATGCTGAAAAATACGGATCGCCTGCTCAATCTTGTAAATCAACTTTTGGATTTCAAGAAAATCAGCAGTGACGGCCATAGTCTCAAAATGATGGCCTGCGACCCGGCGGAAGTTCTTCTCAATGTAACCAACCGTTTTGAAGGGGCAATGACAGGGGGCCTGCATATTTCTGTAAATCTGCCTCAGGCAAGATTCTGGTGTCTGCTCGATCCTGAAGCTTTTACAAAAATTTTAAGCAATCTTGTTTCCAATGCCGTACAACACGCCGAATCCGTGATTTCCGTGTCTTTGTCAGTTGCGGACGGGGCTTCGGCAAAATCGCTGCGGATAGAAGTCCGGGACGAT
>JBJEJT010000378.1:0-1926 GCA_051878255.1 Candidatus Cryptobacteroides sp.
ATTATGACAAGACCCAATATATCGGACGATTTTCAGTCAATCGTCAATTTTTCGCGCGAAGAGGCGATACGTACCGGACACCGCAGCATCACTCCGGACCACCTGTACCTGGCAATGATACGCCACGGGGAGAACTACGCCGTGCTGCATCTGAAGTTCTGCGGGATAGACCTCGTGGATATGAAAGAGTTCATAGACTCGGGCATATTCCTCGACAAGCCCATACCCTATTCCGAAATCGAAAACATCGGGCTTGACAGGAACAGTTCCAACGTGATGAGCCTGGCATATATGGACGCCTGCCTCTCCGGAAGCGGCAAGATGCTGCCCCAGCACCTGCTTCTCGCACTCACCCGCACCATATCGAAAGGCACCGAATACCTCAGGGAGCACGGCATAGACCACAAGAAACTCTTGGTGGACTTCGTCAATCTCGGAGTGATGAGGGACAACGATGAGGGGCTCGGGGACGGACAGGAACGGAGGGAACACACGGAACAGCCGGAAGACGAGACGGGGGAGGTTCAGGAAAACGGGGACGGAGGCAGCACGGAAAGCGCCTTGTCCAAATACGGCAACGACCTCACCCTTTCCGCATCACAGATGAAACTTGACCCGGTGGTCGGACGGGACAGGGAGATTATGAGGGTCATAGAGATACTCGGAAAACGCAAGAAGAACAACGCCATACTCATCGGGGAGCCGGGCGTGGGCAAGTCCGCCATCGTGGAGGGGATAGCCATACGCATTGCCACCGGAGACGTGCCGGAGCCCCTGAAAAACAAGCGGATCGTATCGATTGACATAGCATCCATTGTGGCTGGGACACGCTACAGGGGCGATTTTGAAAAGAGGATGAAAGCAATCATAGAGGATGTGCGGAACAATCCCGACATCATTCTCTTCATCGATGAGATTCACACGGTCGTGGGGGCAGGCGGGGCGTCCGGAAGTCTCGATGCCGCGAACATACTCAAGCCAGCCCTCGCAAGGGGCGAATTCCAGTGCATAGGAGCCACCACGATTGATGAGTTCCGCAAGGTCATCGAAAAAGACGGGGCTCTCGAAAGACGTTTCCAGAAAGTGCTGGTGAATCCCACGACCCCTGCCGAAACTATGGAAATCCTCGAAAGGATGCTCCCCTACTATGAGGAACACCACGGGGTGCGATACGGGAAAGGGGCACTTGCCGCCTGCGTGTCGATGTCGGAGCGTTACCTCACGGACAGATGTCTGCCGGACAAGGCATTGGATGTGATGGACGAGGCTGGTTCCAAAGTCCGCCTGCACAAATCCGGAGGCACGGTAACGGGCGAAGACATAGCGTCCGTGGTCTCAGGGATGACCGGCATCCCCGTCAGCAGCATAGCCCAGACCGAAAGGGAAAAGATACTGAAGATGTCACAGCGGCTCCGGATGCGCATCATAGGACAGAATGAGGCTGTGGAATGTGTCGTAAGGGCGATTCAGAGGAACAGGGCCGGGATCAAGGACCCACTCAGGCCCATAGGGACCTTTCTTTTCGTGGGACCGACCGGTGTGGGCAAGACCGAACTTGCCAAGACCCTTGCGGAGTACCTCTTTGACTCCCAGGACAATATGATTCGCATTGATATGAGCGAATACACCGAGAAGTTCAACGTCTCCCGTCTGGTCGGGGCGCCTCCCGGCTATGTCGGCTACGGGGAGGGCGGACAGTTGAGCGAGAAAGTCAGGCGGAAGCCATATTCCGTGGTGCTGCTCGACGAAATCGAAAAGGCGCATCCGGATGTGTTCAGTCTGTTGCTTCAGGTTATGGACGACGGCAGGCTAACGGACAGCGACGGCAGGACCGTGGATTTCCGCAACACCATCCTCATTATGACCTCCAACGCCGGCACCCGGGAATTGAACGAGTACGGCGCAGGCGTGGGTTTCAACACAGCC
>JBJEJT010000379.1:0-1921 GCA_051878255.1 Candidatus Cryptobacteroides sp.
TATATAGATTGGCAGAGATTAGTTTAAGAAATAATGACTATATTTGCAGTCCTTTATGAAAAGGGAAATGAAATTATAGAACTAAATTTTTAAGCAATGAAAAAAGGAATTCATCCCGAAACCTACCGTCTTGTAGCTTTCAAGGATATGTCAAACGATCAGGTCTTCATCACGAGATCTTGCGCGAACACTCGCGAAACTATTGAAATAGAGGGAGTTGAGTACCCTGTTGTTAAGGTGGAAATCTCCAATACCTCACACCCTTTCTACACCGGCAAGATGAAACTCGTCGATACAGCCGGCCGCGTGGACAAATTCTACCAGAGGTACGCAAACAAAAAGAAATAGTCCATACACTATATCAGTTTATGTATGGTCGGGAATTCTTGTATCGGTTTTCCCGACCTTTTTTTTCAAAAAATTATCTCTATGTGCGGATTTACAGCAATTTACGGAATGAAGGATTCTTCTGTGGACTGGAGAACCAAGGCTTTGAAGATGTCATCCAGGATCAGGCACCGCGGACCTGACTGGAGTGGTGTGTTTGCTGACGGCAACTGTATTCTTGCCCACGAAAGGCTTGCAATCGTGGATCCTCTTTCCGGAGGGCAGCCGTTGTACTCACAGGACCGCCGCAAGGTGCTGGCAGTAAACGGGGAAATCTACAATCACAAGGCAATCAGGCAGGCAATGGCAGGGGAGTATGAGTTCAGTACCGAATCCGACTGTGAGGTAATTCTGGCATTGTATGAGAAGAAAGGGCGCGATTTCCTGGAGGATCTGAACGGGATCTTCGCCTTTGCGCTCTACGATATGGACAAGAATGAACTGTTCGTGGCAAGGGACAGCATAGGGGTCATTCCTCTGTACATAGGTCACGATGCTGACGGGACCGTCTATTTCGGCAGCGAGTTGAAGGCGCTGGAGGGCTTCTGCGACGAGTATGAGCCATTCCTGCCGGGACATTCCTGGTGGAGTGGGGACCGTCAGATGGTGCGCTGGTATTCGAGGGATTGGTTCGAATATGACGCGGTCAAGGACAATGGAGCCGATGCAGCGGATATAAGGGAAGCGCTGGAGGCTGCCGTGAAAAGGCAGCTGATGTCCGACGTGCCTTATGCCGTGCTTCTGAGTGGAGGTCTGGATTCTTCCATCATTTCTGCTGTGGTGGCACGCTATGCCAGGAACAGGGTTGAGGATGACAGCAAGACCCAGGCTTGGTGGCCGAGGCTTCACAGTTTTGCAGTGGGGCTGAAAGGGGCGCCGGACCTGTCCAAAGCCAGGGAAATGGCTGATTATCTCGGAACTGTCCATCACGAAGTGCACTATACTGTCCAGGAAGGTCTGGATGCTATCAGGGATGTGATTTATTTCATTGAGACTTATGATGTTACCACAGTACGTGCATCCACTCCTATGTATCTCCTTGCAAGGGTCATCAAGTCTATGGGTATCAAGATGGTGCTCAGCGGAGAGGGGTCCGACGAAATTTTCGGAGGCTATCTCTATTTCCATAAGGCTCCTACCGCAAGGGATTTCCACGAAGAAACCGTGCGCAAAATCGGGAAACTCTATCTTTACGACTGCCTCAGGGCGAACAAGTCGCTTGCTGCCTGGGGCGTGGAGGGCAGGGTACCTTTCCTGGACAAGGAGTTTATGGATGTGGCTATGAGGCTCAATCCCCAGGCAAAGATGTGCCCCGGAAACACTGTGGAGAAGAAGATTCTGAGGGAGGCTTTCGAGGATTTGCTTCCGGCTTCCGTGGCTTGGAGACAGAAGGAGCAATTCTCCGACGGTGTGGGATACAACTGGATTGATTCACTCAAGGCTGTGGCTGAAATGTCCGTGACGGATGAACAGATGGCGCACGCTGCCGAAAGGTTTCCTGTGAATACTCCTATGAACAAGGAGGAATACTGTT
>JBJEJT010000380.1:0-1907 GCA_051878255.1 Candidatus Cryptobacteroides sp.
TGAAGACGGTTTCGGCAAGACCCCGGTAGATGATTTTCTCCCCGTCAGAAAACGGGCACCAGGCTGGCACCATTCCGGCTGTTCCCATTCCGCCAAGTTGGCCCATAGCTTCAATCAGAAGTGTTTTGGCTCCCTGACGGGCTGCAGAAATGGCAGCAGTGCAGCCTGAAGGACCGCCTCCCACCACGATTACATCCCAGGAACTGTCGAGGCTGATGTTCCTGCCCGGAAGAGTCCCTTTCTCTGGCTTTGTCCTGGCAGTGAGCAAATCAGGAACGGCAGCCGCAACAGCGACTGCCCCCATTTGTTTCAGAAAGGTTCTTCTTCCGTTCATTATTCTTGTTTTTGACAAGTTTTGACATTGAGGGTGATTGACCCGTTTCCAATTGCGCTTATGGAAATCAGAGCGTATCTTCCATCCTCTGTCTTTGCTGCAATTACCAAATTTGATTTGTTGTCATTGGTAATTCCGGCAAACCTCTGACTTCCAGCTGCATAAGCTGTACCTCCCACAGTCCAGTTGTCACTCTCCGAATCATACACATTCTTAATGTCAGAATAAGACTTCACTGTGTTGTATGCTGAAGTTGTGTAAATACGTTTGAAATAAGTGTTATTGCGCTTTGACCAAGAAGGTATGGATATGAACGCAGTGCCGCTCATATACGAGAAATGGTCTCCATTTCCAGGACCTGCCAACACGCCGTATAGGGAACTGCTATATAAAGAAATCAGATCAACCTTTGCCTGCTGTTCCTCCGTTGTAATTTGCCACAAATCAAACACTTCCCCTGTAGAAAGATTCAAAGCAGACTTGCAAGGATTGGCGGAGTTGTCAATATTCATCTGAATCCCTGTATATTCCTGGATAGCGTAATCGGTTATTTCATCAAACGTAATGTTTGCATTATACCTGTATCCTGCAAGAAACTCCTTATCCGTGGATGCAGTCATAGTCTTGGAACATATTCCCTTGTTGGTAACGACAGCTATTGTCATATCCTCCCCTGCTGCAAACTTAAATGGAGGTGTCACAAAATAGAATGTCGCAGAGGATTCCGGCTCTATCGGGGCAGCCCCTGTGACATCAAGCACAAATTCGTTGCTTACAGTTCCACCCAGATAGTCTGTCGGCACAAAAGGAGTCTCCGAGGTCATATTCAGCCGGAACTCTCCTGTCAGATACGCAGAGGTGGTGGACATAGAGACTGACTGGACCGTTATTGCCTCCGTATGCCTATTTTTAACCGTTACCTGTTGAAGGGCACCGATATGCTGCATCTCCACGTATGGCTCATTCGTCCCCGTCGCCTTGCCGAAAAGCACATCGTGGCGACAAAGATGTTCTCTGTTGTCATTGCCCTTCTGGGCATATCCCTCACCGCGGTTTCCAAACACGATCACAGACTTGCCAGGATTTGAAGGAGTGTCCAGGAATCCCGGATACACAACGTACCAGTCCAAAACTCCGGCTGCATAACGACTGAGGTAATCAGTCATTTTGCCGGCATCGGTAATGTTTTCGTCAAGACGGAAAATCCTGCATCCATCCTTTTCCTCATTGGTTGAGAACTTTACCGGATTGCCAACGCACCACGAGGCGTAGTCTGTAGGGAGAGCACCTGCTTCCGAAGTGAAGACAGACACGTTGTCCCCATCGTTCCAATTGACTGTATATGTGTCTGAAGTTGTTGTCTTGGACTCAATGGCATTGACATCGTATGCATAAAGTATGACGTCGCCGATTGAAGATTTCTCTTCAATGAATCCTTCTTTTTTGGTGCAACCCACGGCTGCCAGAATTACCGTTACGGTAAAAAATGTCTTTTTCATAATCATCAGGATTAGTTTGTTGCGTTTGCGCTGAACCAGTCATCGTCCCCATCTGAATACTGCCAGCTTTTGAT
>JBJEJT010000381.1:0-1903 GCA_051878255.1 Candidatus Cryptobacteroides sp.
GCACACGTGCATCCGTGGGTGCCACTTTGTCAATCATTTCCCTCACTTTCAGAATCTCCGGGGATTCCCCAATCATCTCCTGACCGTAAACTTTCTTCTTAAGGAGCTTTGCCTCCTTCATCAGGTTACTCTTGTCAGTCGCGTTTTTGATGGTTATGAGTATCCTGTTGAGGTCGAGTGGTTTGGAAAGGAAGTCGAATGCCCCCCTCTTGATACATTTGACAGCGGTGTCGATGTCCCCGTGTCCGGAAATCATCACCACCGGCGAGTCCACACCCTTTTCTTTCAGGCTCTCAAGCACTTCCTCCCCTGAAAGATTGGGCATCTTTATGTCGCAGAAAATGACATCATACCGTTCTTTCTCAGCCATCTGCATCCCGACTTCGCCATCTTCCGCAACATCAGTGACATATCCCTCGTCATCCAGTATCTCTTTCATAAGGCTGCGGATCGGACGTTCATCATCTATAACCAGTATCTTCATTTCTTGTCATTTTATTGATTCCACAAACTGAAGCGGCTGCTTCCAACGGCTTCAGTTGGCAAATATCGGATAAATTTCTCTCTTTAAGCAATTTTTTTTTAATTTTGTCACCCTTACGGACCCATTGTCCATAAGGAAAGCGATTATGACCATTTCAGATGTCCCCGCGATTACGATAGCGATAGACGGCTACTCTTCCACAGGCAAGAGTTCCTTTGCCAAGCGCATCGCTTCGGAACTCGGGTTCCACTATCTCGACTCCGGTGCGCTCTACCGGGCTGTAACCCTCCACGCATTGGAAAACGGGTTCATCTCTCCGGACGGGACCATCGACACAGCCGCCCTGGACAGGGAACTCGAGAGCCTCGACGTGCATTTTGACTCACTTGGACGCACCTGCATCGGCGGACGCTGCGTGGAAAAGGAAATCCGAACCCTGCGTGTCTCCGGAAAGGTCAGTCCCATATCTGCCATCGCTTCGGTAAGGGACTATGTGAACCGGCTGCTTCGTCAGTGCGGACGTCAGGGCAGAATCGTGATGGACGGAAGGGACATAGGCACTACGGTCTTCCCGAATGCTGAACTCAAAATCTTTATGACTGCCGACCCTATGGTAAGAGCCCGCAGACGCGCAGCCGAAATGGAGGCGAAAGGGGACAGGGCCGACTTGGATGAGGTGCTCGCCAACCTCAGGGAGAGGGACTATATCGACTCCCACAGGTCTGTATCCCCACTTACAAAGGCTCCGGATGCAGTGGTTCTCGACAATTCGGATATGACGATGGACGACCAGATGGAATGGGTACTCAACCTTATTGAAAAAAGATATTCTCGACAAGATGAACGCAAAAGTTGAAGTGGACAAGAACTCCGGATTCTGCCCTGGTGTCATCAGGGCTGTCGAGATTGCGGAGAGCAAACTCGCCGGGAACGATGGGAGGAAGACATTCTCCCTTGGCGCACTGGTCCACAACGAAGCCGTGCTTGGACGGCTTGAAGCCAGGGGGCTGGTTGCCGTGGACATCGAGGACCTCGATGAAATGCAGGCTGTCACGGATTCGGATCTCATCATACGTGCGCACGGTGAACCACCTTCCACTTATTCAAAGGCAAGGGCATTGGGTTTCAATGTGATAGACTGTACCTGCCCGGTGGTGCTGAAACTCCAGACAAGGATAAGGGATGCTTTCAGGGCTATGAAGGAGGCAGGGGCAGGCCAGATTCTCATATTCGGAAAGGTGGGGCACGCGGAGGTGCTGGGACTTGTGGGGCAGACGGACGGGGAAGCCATAGTCATAGAGTCTATGCTGATGCTCGAGTCTATGCTGGGCGACGGCACGGTGAGTTCGGATTTGCCTACGGAAATCTTCAGCCAGACCACCAAATCCCCTCAGGAATATGCGAAAGTATGTGAAAGGC
>JBJEJT010000382.1:0-1892 GCA_051878255.1 Candidatus Cryptobacteroides sp.
TGGCAACCAGGTGCTCGCCGAATTGGGATTCGTAGTCCTCAACTTCTCCCATAGGGGTTCCTGCCCTGTCAGGGGACGCGACTATTAGACCTACGGCTACGGCAATCTGCGCGACTATGCCATAGACGATGACATAGAGATAATCAGACAGGTGGCGGAAAAATATCCTTGTGCAGACTTGGAAAGAGTAGGAATCTACGGTCATTCCGGAGGCGGTTTTATGGCTGCCACGGCTTTGCTCAGCCATCCGGAATTCTACAAAGTCGCAGTGGGGGCTTCGGGCAATTACGACAATAACATCTACACCCAATGGTGGGGCGAGACATTCCACGGAGTCGGAAAAGTCCTGAAGAAAGATGGGACCAGCGCCTTTGAATGCAATATCCCGACAACGGCAGAACTTGCAGGAAACCTCAGGGGAAGGCTGTTGCTCATAACCGGGGAAATCGACAACAATGTGCATCCCGCCAGCACTTTCAGGCTTGCAGACGCACTCATAAGCAACAACAAACGCTTTGACCTGATGGTAATCCCGCGTGCAGACCACGGACTCGGAAACATATATTATCTCAACCTGATAAGGTACTATTTTGTGGAGCACCTCAAGGGAGAACCTCAAGACCATATTGACATAGTAAAGCACCAGTGATATGAAAACCAGAAACTTGACCAGACTTTTGGCTGTCGTTGCAGGACTACTTGCCTCAGTTGTCATACCATATGCCCAGGACAGGAAAGAAATCATTGAAATCTCCGGGGTGGTCAAAGACAGCGAAGGTGAGCCCATAGCAGGTGCGTCCGTCCACGAAGTCGGCACCAAAAACGGAGTCATCACAGGTTACGACGGTGACTACAAAATCAGCGTCCACAAAGGCAAGTTGGTGAGAGTCAGTTTCCTGGGTTTCGAGACATTCGACTTCACAGCCGCATCCCCAAAAGTGAACATAGTCCTGAAGCCGGAAGCGACGAGGCTCGAACAGGTGGTCGTGACCGGTTATGCCAATGTGGAGATGAGGAAAAGTACCGGGGCTGTGGCAGTGGTAAAGATGGATGAAATGAAAGACAATCCTCTCAAGCAAGTGGACCAGATGCTTCAGGGACAATTGGCTGGAGTGAGCGTCCAGAACACGTCCGGTCGTCCGGGAGAATCAGCCAAGATACGAATCAGGGGGACAAACACCATCACAGGAAATGCAGAACCCCTGTGGGTGGTGGATGGAGTGCCCTTGCAGAAAAATCTTCCGGACATACAGAGCAGCCAAATCAAGGCAGGCGACTTCGACAACATTTTCGCCACCGGCATTGCAAGCATAAATCCCAATGACATAGAATCGATTACGGTACTCAAGGATGCTGCCGCTGCTGCCATCTATGGTTCCCAGGCGGCATCGGGAGTCATAGTTGTCACCACAAAGTCCGGCAAGGCGGGAAGGACCTCGGTAGGCTATATGGGTTCTGTGACTGTGCAGACAAAACCTCAGAGAGATGCCAACCTTATGAACTCACAGGAAAAACTCGCCTGGGAACAGGAACTCTGGGACGAGTTTTCGGCAGCCGGATTTGCAGCCACCCAGGCAGGCACCAGCACCCATTATCCCGTAATAGGGATAGTGGGACAAATCCGTTCCGGCTACGGACAATACGCAGGGATGAGTACCGATGAGCAGAATGCCCTCATTGCAAGTCTCGGTCAGAATACCACAGACTGGTTCGATGTACTCTTCCGGAACACGGTTTCCACAGCCCATCACATCTCCGTATCCGGAGGTCCGAACGAAAAACTGACCTACTATGTATCAGGTGGTTTCAATTTCAACAATGGTCTGGTTGTGAATACGGGAGCCAATTCCTACAACCTGTCCGCCAAGGTGAACTCCAAACCGCTGAAATGG
>JBJEJT010000383.1:0-1892 GCA_051878255.1 Candidatus Cryptobacteroides sp.
GAGTATAAGGTGACGAGATTCACATCCTTCGGAAAATTCGGCGACTATATCCTATGATGTCCGGGATGTCGGATATGTCCGCCTGTTCATCCGGGTCATTCGATGAGTATTGGGGCGAGATCACTATCATATCCACGAAATCGTAGAGCAGGGCGAATGCTTCCTCGTAGTCCCGGATGACTTCGGCTGAGCCTTTGCTTTTTTCGTTCCTGGTGATGTTTCCGGATATGATACATTCCGGTCTTTCGCTTCTCAGGTGCTCCACGGCGTGCCTGAGGGCGGTTTCGTTCCTCAACTTTATTCTCTTCGGGTCGGAAGAGATGCACATCGGACCCACTTCTATAAAGCTGAACCCGAACTCGGAGAGTATGTCATAATAGGACGCATCCTTGTCCACGGATGCCGCCAGACCCACAGGATTCCTGAAATCCAATCCGAAAACTTCTTTCCGCAGGTTGTCCTTGATCCTGCTTTTATAGCGAAGCCTGAGCAATTGGCGTCCGAAAGGGATGCTGCGTACCAATGACAGTGTCTTTGCGGCAATTCTGAACGCCTTGTCCGTAGTGTTGTGCTTCAGATAGAAGTTCAATAGAGATTTGTACATAGTCCTGTTTGCAGTTTCAAGACTGCAAATTTACTAATTTTTACCCATTTTCATCATTGGTTCCGGAGTTCCTGGAAACTTCCGTCATCGAAAAGGACTATGATGCGGCTGATGCGTTTCGGTGTGCTGTCGTCGGCAGGGGACTGTGCGGTACGGACTTCCGGCTGGGCTGCAGGACTTTCAGGGGTTTCGTCCGTCTTGAGGGTGGAGCCGTCAATGAATATGCTGTTGTTCTGTGACGGGGTCTCAATGGGGAAAAGCAAATCTGTCTGAGAATCCATTTTTTGCGGCAAAACGGGGGATTGCACGTCAATTTGCGATTCTGAATCGATGTACATACGTCCTTTTCCGAGGATGAGCCAGGACGGATTGATTCTCGGATAGTTTTTCAGGACAGAGGCGATGAAATCGTAGCTCGGTTTGTTTCTTCCGGCGATTATATGCGATATGCTTGCCCGAGCCACGCCGATGGTGTCAGCAAATTGTGCCTGGGTGATGTTCTCGGCGTTCAGAAACTGAGAAATACGTATGTTCATAACTCAAGTTTCGCAAGTCCCAAATCATTCGGATGAAAGTCCATTGGAAAGACTTGCGACTTTTTTCCAAAGCACTTCCTGTTTCTGTCTGCGCTGCACGTTCCTGAATCATCCTCTCGGGGGAGGGAAGATTTGGGGGCGGAAAGCCTCATTGGGCTGTGTTTCGCAATCGTGAAACGATGGTTCAAAATTGTTAAATATCGAGTGACAAAGGTAAACAGAAAAATTCAAATTTGCAAATTGAAGTTTGATTACATTTGTTAATAGATTGTGGAAAAGGGGAGTGGAAAGTATTAACTATCATTTAATGTCATATAGGTTATATTATTGGTTTATAATTTAATAGCTATTAAAATACTTCAGTTTTTCTGTGCCTGGGGGCTAATTTCCGAGGTTTTGACTATATGTATTTGAATTATCGTTTTAGGTAAAGTCTATTAAATACTTTGAGTTTTAATTATTTAGATAATTTTATAATTGCTTATAAATTTTTTCTATATTAAATTTGTGAATAGTTGAAAATCTCAAAAATCCACCAGAGAGAAATGTTATAAAATTCACATTTCTAATTCAATTAGTTAAATATGTGAATTTACAAAAGGAAAAAGTGGTGCAGGAACTGAAAATGAGTAATTGAAAGACAGGGACAATGGGAATATGCGTGAGAATTGAATTTTTATGAGTAATTTTGCGCTCCCTTTAAAAAACTGAAAATTGGTTTCTGAATTGCAAAACTCGAGTTATGATTCCTG
>JBJEJT010000384.1:0-1891 GCA_051878255.1 Candidatus Cryptobacteroides sp.
CTTGTATTTCACCCACAGGCTTTTCCGTATTGACATAAATCTGGTCAAGGGGGAGTCCTATGAAGGGGAATTGTCGGAGGATGCCGTGGTGAAAATCCACGGGACCATTCCTGTGGCACTTGTGGACTTGAGTAACGGGGATGTCGTGAGGGACACTGAGGCTGTCGTTGCGCCGATTACTGCCCATCGCAATGCTTTCGGGAGTTATTCGGCGATAGTGGTGCCCCAGAAACTGCTCGCACAAGTGCCCTTGGTAGAGGTGATTATGAAGGATGTATCCTATCTGGTCAGCTCGAAGTTCATTTTTGAGGCTGGGGTCAGGCATACCGTGGATGTGGTGATTGCCAATAATCCGGACAAGGTCGTAATCAATGTTGGAGGGGGTATTGACGAATGGAATTGAGGAATATATGCTTCGCTTCGTTTGCATTTCTGATTTTCGGGTGCAATCTGCCTGAGACGACCACGCCTCCGCAGAATGTCGTCCCGGAATTCACTCAGGTACGCTATGAGGCGGGGATCTTGTTGGGCAAGGGCTATGCCGACCTATCTGCCAGCCTGTCTTCTGTCAATGGAGTTACAGAGACGGGGTTCGTGATAGGCAGGGACGAGGTGGACCTGGCTTTCTTCCCGGCGCAACTCAAGGATTGTGATTTTTCAGTGCGGGTGGACAATCTGGACAATGATACTGAGTATTGCTTCTATGCGAAGGCAGGGAACGGACGCAATGAAATCAGGACGCGCCTGGTGTGGTTCAAGACTGAGGCAGGCGGTTCTTCCGGGACTGTTCCCGTCGAACCGGACGATCCTGGCGGCGATGACGACCCGGGCGGTAGTGACAATCCGGGAGGGGGTGAAGATCCGGACAGCCCGGATGAACCGGAGCCGGTCCCGGAGGAGCCTTCCGGACCTTTGATGCCTCCGGAGGGAGTGGGGATAACCATCAGCGACCAGAATTTCCGGACCTATCTTCTGGGACTTTGCGATGCCAATTCCGATGGCAAGATAGTCTCCGATGAGGCTGATGCAGTGAGTTCCATCACTGTCTGCACAGACAATATCTCGACATTGGACGGAATCCAGTACTTCCGCTACTTGAAAACTCTGGATTGCAGCGGGTCTGTCGGGAATGGGAAATTGACCAGTCTTGCCCTAAGCGGCAACATATCCTTGGAGACGGTAAGATGTAACCATAACCAGATTGCCTCGATTTCGTTGCCTTCGTCCCTGACTGAGTTGGAATGCCGTTTCAACAAATTTTCATCCCTGGGTCTGGCGGGTGCTCCCCATCTGAAAAGACTTGACTGCTATGGAGACTACCTTGGGGAACTCGACCTCTCCGCCCTGTCTGAACTCGAGTACCTTGTGGCAGGTTTCAACTCATTCAAGACTTTGGATGTATCTGCCAACCTGAAACTCAAATATCTGGACCTCTATGACTCTCCCGACCTGGAAATAGTCTATGTGGCGCGAGGTCAGAGAATCGCTGAATTCTACGTGGAAAACAATGTTAAAATAGAATATAAGGAATAATATGCCATTCAAGCACCAAATACCTGAAGTCAATTATCTTCTCCAACTCGTAGAGAAACACTATGGACGCAAACTTGCGACGACCACGGACTTCGAGTCCCTTTCCGTGCTGATTGAGAGGGAGACGGGGGAGTTGCTCTCATCGTCCACCCTCAAGCGTCTCTACGGCTATGTGTCGTTGAACCCGGTGCCACGCAAGAGTACGCTTGATATTCTTTCGCGCTACATCGGCAAACGGAATTATGACAATTTCTGCAACGACCTGCGCAACGACCCTGCTTTCAGTTCGACCTTTTTCAGTTCCGTGACTGTCTATTCAGACGACCTCAGGGTCGGAAACTGTCTCAGGATAGGCTGG
>JBJEJT010000385.1:0-1890 GCA_051878255.1 Candidatus Cryptobacteroides sp.
GTGTTCATTACGGCGGAGGACATCAATTCCTCTTTCTCCCTGTGGAACTATGACGTGCGTTCTGACGATGCCTACAAGGGCGGAAACGGAACCGAGGACGGAGACGTTTTCCACGCTCTGGAAGTGTCCACCGGAATAATGACCACTGCCTGGAACATCAGTGACATCTGGCAGAGGCTCTACAACAGCATCTCCCGCGTGAATATGGCTCTTTCCGTGCTGGACTCTCTGGACCCGGCTGATTATCCACTCAGGGACCAGAGAATTGCCGAAATGCGCTTCCTTCGCGGACACGCCCATTTCCTGCTCAAGCAACTGTTCAAGAACATAGTCTTCTGCATAGATGAGAATCTGGATGAGGATGGATATGCGGCTTTGAGCAACACCACCTTCACCAATGACGAGGGATGGCAGAAAATCGCAGATGACTTCGGGTTCGCTTACGAGAACCTGCCTGCCGTACAGGAAGACAAAGGCCGTCCGACCAAGGCAGCCGCAGCCGCATATCTCGCCAAGACCTATCTCTACAAGGCATACCGTCAGGACGATGCGACCAGCAACCGGGTGACTTCCATCAATGA
This sequence comes from Candidatus Cryptobacteroides sp., assembly GCA_051878255.1. GTDB lineage: Bacteria > Bacteroidota > Bacteroidia > Bacteroidales > UBA932 > Cryptobacteroides. The sequence continues at coordinate 582 of JBJEJT010000385.1, forward strand.
GGATGACCTGAAAGCAGTCCTCACCTACACTGCCCCGAATATTATGAATGCTTCCGGATGCGGTCTGGAGGACGATTTCTCAAGCAACTTCCGTCCTGAGACGGAGAACGGCGTGGAGTCGGTGTGGGCTATGCAGTATTCGATGAATGACGGCACCCGCCACGGCAACTGCAACTGGTCTTTCGGTCTCATCGTGCCGAACATCCCGGGTGTGACGGACGGAGGATGCGACTTCTACAAGCCATCCCAGAATCTCGTGAACGCTTTCCGCACCGATGCCGACGGGCACCCTTATATGGATACATTCAACAGCGTCGATTACGACAAGAGCCAGGACTATGCCGACCCGAGGCTTTTCCTCACAGTCGGTATGCCAGGCTTCCCGTATGAGTTCAACAGTAAATATATGATGGCGGAAACCTCTGTCTGGAGCCGAAGCAACGGACTTTACGGCTACTATGTCTCCCTCAAGCACAATGTGGACCCGGACGGAGGCTATCTTGTGAAGGGCAGCTGGTGGGGAAGCCCTATGAACCACATAGTCCTGCGCTACTCCGACGTGCTCCTTTTCCGTGCCGAGGCGCTTGCCCTGCTCGGGGATGCTGACGGGGCAGTCAGCATTGTGAACAGCATCAGGACCAGGGCTGCCGCCTCCCTTTCCCGCATTTCCGACTATGAACTCCGTTATGGCGCCAGAATCAGGGTGAAACCATACTCAGGCTCATTCAGCGGGGAGGAAGCCCTCAAGATGGTGAAATTCGAGAGGAGGCTGGAACTTGCGATGGAGTCGGACAGGTTCTTCGACCTGGTGCGCTGGGGAGAGGCTTCCCAGGTGCTGAACAAGTACTATGCGGAAGAGTCCAATGACTGCACGATTTATTCCTCTGCTTCTTTCACTGCCGACAAGAACGAATATCTCCCCGTGCCTTTCTCTAAAATCAGCGAGAGCAACGGACTTTACAAACAGAACATAGGATGGTTATGAAAAGGATTTATCTTATACTGACTGTATTGGTGCTGGTGTCTGCCTGCGGGAAGACCACCGCGCCGGAACTTGACCTGGACAAGGATACTTCCCTGATTTCGCTCAGACTTGACTCTTTCGAGGCTGAAATCGATTGCCGGCTCGGTACGGCAAAGGTGGAGGTGCCCCAGGGCTACGACCTCTCGGCTATGACTGTCGAGGAAATCACCGTCCCCCAGGGGGCTGTGGCTGACCTCAGACAGGGCGAGGTGCTGAATATGCTTGTACCTCACAAACTTACGGTTGCCAATGGAGATGCTTTTATGGATTATACCATATCGGCTT
>JBJEJT010000386.1:0-1887 GCA_051878255.1 Candidatus Cryptobacteroides sp.
CTCGTGGTGTCCCTGCTGCTCATTCCTGTGACCCTTATCCTCGCTGTCGTGCTTCCGGGCAACCAGTTCCTGCCTCTGGCTTCCCTCGCCGGTATGTTCTACATCTTCCCACTCATACTCCCGATCACAAAGGGAAATGTCGTGAAGACTTTCATCATCGGTCTTGTAATGATACTCATCGGTCTGTATTTTGTTACTGACCTTGCGCCATATTTCACCCTTGCTGCACAGGACGTGTATGCGCAGACCGGGGATACTGCCGTTGCCATTCCTGAGGGTTTCCTCGGCGGTTCGCTTGACTTCGCTTCAAGTCCTCTCGCCTGGGTGATATTCCATCTGACCCACAGTTGCAAGTGGATCGGAGTCGCGGTGCTCGTGCTCTGCACCCTTGCCCTTGCAGTTTGGAACAGGATGAAGATTGTCAAGGCTCAGAAAGCTGAGACCGGAGAGACTGAGAATACTAACAAATAAAATTATGTACAGAAGAATTGTAATTTCCGCCCTGCTTTTGTCAGCGGCTCTCACTGCTTCGGCACAGTTGAACTACACAGTTCAGACTGCCTGCCATCCTGATGATGTGAAACATTATGACACAGAGCGTCTCCGCAGTGCTTTCGTGATGGAGAAAGTGATGGCTCCGGATGAAATAAACCTTACCTACACACTTTACGACCGTCTCATCTACGGTGGCGTTATGCCTGTGACAAAGACTTTGGTGCTTGAGACTTTCCACGAACTCAAGGCTGAGCATTTCCTCGACCGCAGGGAACTCGGTGTCATCAACATCGCCGGGGACGGCATCGTGACCGTGGACGGCAAGGAGTATCTGCTCAGATACAAGGAGGCTCTCTATGTGGGCTGTGGCAAGAAAGAAGTGACTTTCCGCAGTCTGGATGCCGCGAATCCTGCGAAGTTCTACATCAATTCTGCTCCAGCCTACAAGGAGTATGTGACCCAGCTTATCACCACCGACCAGAAGGCAGACCCCAAGAAATATGCGATTGCCATTTCCGACCACTACGGCAAGATGGAGGATTCCAATGACCGTATCGTGAACCAGCTCATCGTGTGGCCTGTGCTGAGCCGTGTGAAAGGCGGTGGTACAAACCAGCTCCAGATGGGTCTGACCGAACTTATGCCGGGGTCCGTATGGAACACTATGCCGGCTCACACCCATACCCGCCGTATGGAGGCTTACTTCTATTTCAACGTGGCTGAGGGCAATGCTATCTGCCATCTTATGGGCGAGCCTCAGCAGGAACGTCTCATCTGGCTCCACAACGAGCAGGCTGTGACCTCCCCTGAATGGTCCATCCACGCTGCCGCAGGTACACGCAACTATACTTTCATCTGGGGTATGGCAGGCGAGAACCTCAACTATGCGGACAAGGATGAAATCCGTTATATTGATATGAGATAATTGTTTCCCTGTCTCCGGTGCCCAGGTGCCGGAGACTTTATAATTTACTGACAATGGCAAAAGTTATTACATTCGGCGAGATTATGCTCCGCCTTTCAACTCCGGGCTATCTCCGTTTTTCCCAGGCAAAGCAGTTTGAAGCAACTTTCGGTGGCGGTGAGGCAAATGTGGCTGTGTCGCTTGCCAATTATGGCATCGATGCGGAATTTGTGACCCGTCTTCCGAAGAACGACATCGCTGCAAGTTGCGTGAAGGATCTTCACAGTTATGGAGTCAAGACCGACAATATCATCTACGGTGGAGACCGTCTCGGCATCTATTTCCTTGAGACCGGTGCGGTTGCACGTCCAAGCAAGGTGGTTTACGACCGTGCCCATTCTTCAATTGCCACCATCGAAAAGGGTATGATAGACTGGGAGAAAGTCTTCGAGGGGGCTGACTGGTTCCATTGGACGGGGATTACTCCT
>JBJEJT010000387.1:0-1884 GCA_051878255.1 Candidatus Cryptobacteroides sp.
TGAAGAATCTCCCCGACGGACACCCCTATTCCCTTATGGGACACGGGAAAGTAATGGAGATTGCCGGGACAGTCAAGGATTTTTTCGCAGCCGCAGGCATAGTCCTCAGTGGAGAGGAAGGACGCAACCATTTCAGAATCACTCCGCTGGGAGTTCTGAAACCCGCCTGGCTCACTCTTGAGGACTATGCGAGACTCGATTCCGACAAGTCCCTGCCCTGGAAGAAAGTCACCATAGCCAACATCGAGGGCTTCCTGGATTTCCATCCCGACTTCATTGCAGCGGGACTTTCCGGACTTGGAGCCGAATGCCACTGCCGGAGGATTTCCCTCCCGGAACTCGACCGCCTGAGGAACAACCCCAGCGAAATGCGTTCAGCCAACATAGCCAGGGCATTGACCGGCAGCGTGATAGGCAATCTTGCAAAGAGACTTTCCGACGTTTCCGCAGGGAGCGACGTGATACTGATGCCCGCAGTCCTGGGGCTGGAAGACCCGCGTGCGGCACAGTCTCTGAAAGTGCGCACCGACCTGCCGATTGAATACATAGCCACCCTGCCGCCGTCCGTACCCGGAATCAGGACGCAGATGATGCTCAAGAACTGGTACACCAAACTTGGAGGCACCTACCTGCTGGGGGATTCCGTGACCGGTGGGGATTTCGAGGCAAATCACCTCAAGGGCATAAGGACGGTAAACCACTCCGACAAGCTGTTCTGCGCCGACAGTTTCATCCTCGCAAGCGGAAGTTTCTTCAGCCGGGGATTGCTTTCAACCCCTTCCGGAATTTTCGAGCCGGTGTTCAATCTCCAGGTCAAGAGCCCCGGCGAAAGAAAAGACTGGGCAAGTCAGAATTTCTTTGACAGACAGCCTTATATGCGCTGCGGGGTGGAGACCGACGGACAATTCAGGGCCGTGCGCAACGGGGAAATCATTGACAACCTGAGGGTCTGCGGCTCGCTGTTGTCAGAGGCAGATCCCATAAATGAGGGCTGCGGTGCAGGTCTCGCCATCATCTCCGCACTCTATGTGGCAGAAAAGATAACGGACATACAGGCTTGATAATAAGGAATGAAAATGGAATGCAATACGAGTGAAAACAATTTCGAGCAGTGTATGAAATGCACGGTCTGCACCGTGTACTGCCCTATGCTGGCTGTAAATCCGGACTATCCCGGACCCAAGCAGGCAGGTCCCGACGGGGAGAGATACCGTCTGAAGAACCCCGCTTTCTACGATGAGGCACTCAAATACTGCCTCAACTGCAAGAGATGCGAGATTGCCTGTCCCTCAAACGTGAAAATCGGGGACATCATCCAGAAAGCCCGGCTGGACTACAGCGCAATAAAGCCCGGTCTGAGGGAGTATGCCCTGTCCCACACCGACCTCGTGGGCACGGCTGCCACCTTCGTGGGTCCCGTGGTGAACGACATACTCAAGCTCGGAGCCGTCCAGTCTGCAATGGACACCATTCTGGGAGTGGACAGGCGCAGGAAGTTCCCGGACTATGCCAACGAAAGGTTCACGCTCTGGTTCAAACGCAACGCAAAGGCTGACCAGGAGCGTTACAGCAAGTTCGTAACCTATTTCCACGGCTGCTACGCCAATTACAACTATCCCAAACTCTCCCAGGATTTCGTGAAAGTCCTGAATGCCCTGGGCTATGGCGTGCACCTTATGGACAAGGAAAAATGCTGTGGCGTGGCTTTGATTTCCAACGGTTTCCGCAAGGATGCGATACGCAGTGCAAAGACCAATCTCAAGGGCATCAGGGAAGTCGTAGCCAAATCGGAACCCGTGCTTGCGACAAGTTCCACCTGCACTTTTACGATAAGGGATGAATACCCTCACCTGCTGGGACTTGACAATTCCGACGTGAGAGGCT
>JBJEJT010000388.1:0-7625 GCA_051878255.1 Candidatus Cryptobacteroides sp.
AACAGTTCAAAGGAAGATTTCAGACTGAGGGTTTTTCTGACTCTCGCACAGGAAGGCAGTTTCACAAAAACAGCCTCTGTCCTCGGAAAGACCCAGCCTGCAATCAGCGCAAGCCTGTCTGAACTCGAGAAAATCTACGGGCTCAAGCTCATAGAAAGGGACAAGTCCGGCAACAGCCTCACGGCATCCGGAAGACTGTTCCGGGAATATGCCGAAAGAATCGAGGGAGCTTACAGGGACCTGGCGTATATGTGCGAAAGGCTTTCGGAAGAATCCGGACAGGCTGGCACCGTCTCGGACTATGCCATCTCCGCGCATAGGCAGTCTGCAAACGGCACGGCATCCGGAGAGAGCCTTGCAGCCGAAACCCTCCGCTGCCTCCTCCCTGCCCTCAGGAAAATGGATCTGGCACTTGCGGAACAGATTGAACGACTATTGAATACTCAAACAGATAAGAAATGAAACGATTTTTCAGTTTCCTTGCGGCTATAGCCATTCCGGTTGCCGCATTTGCGCAAGGAGCGCAGCAGCTTCCGAATGACCCGGAGGTCAGGGTCGGCAAGCTGGACAATGGTATGACCTATTACATCAGACACAACGACAAGCCGGCGCAGAGGGCTGAGTTTTACCTCTCCACCCACGTGGGAGCAATCCAGGAGACTCCGGACCAGGACGGGCTCGCCCATTTCCTGGAGCATATGTGCTTCAACGGGACCAAGAACTTCCCGGGCAAATCCCTGCTGAACTATCTCCAGAGCATAGGTGCTTCATTCGGTGGCAACATCAACGCATCTACCGGCGTGGAAGCGACCACCTATATGCTCAACAATATGCCGACCACCCGCGAGGGCATCATCGACACCTGCCTGCTCGTAATGCACGATTATTCCCACTTCGTGACCTGCGACCCTGTGGAGATTGACAATGAAAGGGGTGTGATAATCGAAGAGAGAAGGACCAGGCGTACAGCGGAATGGAGGCTCCACGAACAGTCGCTTCCTTACTACTACGGGGACAGCAAATATGCGGGATGCACCCTCATCGGAAGCCAGGAGAACCTCGAAAGTTTCAAGCCGGAGAGCCTCACCAATTTCTACCGAACCTGGTACCGTCCGGACCTCCAGGCACTCATTGTGGTTGGAGACATAGACGTGGACAGCATCGAGGCTAAGATCCAGAGCATCTTCGCCGACATCCCTGCAGTTGAGAATCCGAAGCCGAAAGATGTGATAATGATTCCACGCAACGAGGAACCTCTCATAGGGGTGCTTACCGACCCGGAAAGGGGCAACAGCAGCATTGAGATACTCTGGAAGACCGATGCAGACCCGATCGAAATCAACAGCACCGATATGGGCTTCCTCTCAGACCTCGCCAAAAGCATAATCTATCAGGTTATGGCAGAAAGGTTTGAGGAACTTCGCAGCAAGCCGGACGCACCTTTCCTCTATGCAAGCCTCGGAATAGGCAATCTCTGCGAGACCTGCGAAGCGACCGAAGTCAATACCGCATTCAAGGACGGAGAATATGAGACGGCATTGAGGGCAGTCCTCACGGAGGTGGAGAGAATGAGACGCTACGGATTCACATCTTCCGAAATCCAGAGGGCAAAGGACAACATCCTGAGTTCCTACGAAAAGGCTGTAGAGGCTGCAGACACGCGCAAGAATGCGGAATACGTATGGCCTCTCATCAACCACTTCTTCTACAACAAGTCTTTCCTGACACCTCAGATCAGGCTTCAGCTTGCACAGATGCTGCTCGGCAATATCCCTGACGATTTGTTCAACGCCATAGCCAAAGCCTGCATAGACGACCACAGCCTCACGATTCTCTACAAGGCTCCCGAAAAGGAGGGACTCAGCCATCCTACTGCAGACCAGATTGCTGCAATCCTGGCTGAAGTGCAGGCGAGCGAAATCGATGCCCCTGTCGAGACAGAAGTGGCTTCCGAATTCGTGGATGCCTCGACTCTCAAAGGCTCCAAAGTGGGCAAGGAGTTCTCCGGTCCGTACGGCTCTACCGTCTGGATGCTCAAGAACGGCGTGAAAGTGATTGTGCTTCCGACCGAATACAAGAAAGACCAGGTCCTCTTCAACATCAGCAAGGACGGTGGCAAGACTCTCCTGACCCAGGAAGAACTCGGCTGCGTGGAGGACAACATCTTCGCACTGTTCAACCGCAACAGCGGCATTTCCAAGTTCTCTTCCACCGAGGCAGGCAAGATGCTCTCCGGCAAGAACCTCTCTGTCTCCACCGACATCGACGACCTGCACCACGGCTTCAGCGGACAATCCACTCCAAAGGACCTCGAGACCGCACTTCAGATAATTTATCTCCAGTTCGCGGACCCGCGCTTCGATGCGGATGAATTCAATCTCGGCATCAACCAGATAAGGGCAGTGCTTCCGAACATCATAAAGCAGCCTAATTTCAAGTTCCAGAACGAAATGGTCAGGAGCATCTACGGCGGCAGCGAAAGGGTGATTATCCTCGATGAGGAAATGCTCGACAAGGTCGATATAGCCACTTATGAGAAACTCTATAGAAAACTCTTCTCCGACGCAGCCGGACTTACTGCCGTTTTTGTCGGGAACATCGATTTGGAAAGTTTCAAACCGCTTTGCGAAAAATATCTCGGTTCCATAGCCAAGGGCAGGAAAGCCGGTAAGTGGGATGTACGGAACTACCCTGAGATGGCAAAGGGAGAGGTTCTGAACCATTTCGTAACCGATATGCAGACCCCGAAGAGCACGGTATTCGGACACTATTCTGCCCAAATCCCGTATTCCGTTAAGACCGATGTCACTATGGACGCCATCAAGTACATCCTCGGGATGATCTACACCGACACCCTGCGCGAGGAAGAGGGTGGCACCTACGGAGCCCAGACTATGGCAGACATTGAATATGAGCCATATCCGCACGCAAGCCTCGAATTCTATTTCGATACCAACCCTACCCAGTGCGACAAACTCATCGAACTCGCGAAAGAGGGTGTGAGGAAACTTGCGGAGGAAGGACCTACGCAGGAGCAGATGACACGCACGAGCGAGTATTTCAAGAAACTCGTTTCCGAAAAGAGAATCAACAACTACTACTGGGCAAAATGCCTGGAAGAGAATGAAAGCCTCGGCATCGACTTCGACAAGGAATACGAAGCAGCCGTGGAAAGCCTCAATGCCGGGGACATCAAGAGCGTGCTTGGGGCGATACTTGCCCAGGGCAACTATGTCGAGGTGGTGATGGGACCGGACAAAGTGGCTGAAAGAGAATAATATGGCAAGTTATCTGCAAATCGAGAAAATCTCGAAATCCTATGGACCGAAAGTCCTTTTCGAGAACATAAGTTTCAATGTGAATGAGGGCGACAAAATCGCCCTCATTGCACCTAACGGAACCGGAAAGACTTCCCTGATGCGGATCCTGGCAGGCAAGGACAAGAGCGATTCGGGCGGCAGGATTATGTTTCTCAAGGACATACGCATCGCTTTTCTGGAACAGGACTACGAATACGAGCCGGACAGGGAGATTTTCACGCAGATAATGGAGGGCAGCCGGGACTTCACCTCCGGGCTCGACCAGGACCACCTCTGGGAATACGAGAGGCGGGTCAGGCGCCTGCTCACTGAGTTCCGCCTCGGAGACGGAAGCCGGACTATGGCTGAACTTTCCGGAGGGGAGGTCAAGAGAGTGGCTCTGACACAGATGCTCGCCACCGAAGCGGAGTTCCTGATTATGGACGAGCCTACGAACCACCTGGACATCGATGCCATAGAATATCTTGAGAATTACCTGAACCGCTCCCGATGCACCCTGCTGATGGTTACCCACGACCGGTATTTCCTCGACAGCGTGTGCAACATAGTGATGGAAATGGAAAGGGGTGCCGTCTATACCTACCGGGGCGACTATGAGAACTATCTCGAAAAGCGGGACGAGCGCATATCCAACTGGAACGCCCAGACGGACAAGGTGCGGAACATCCTGCGCCGGGAACTGGAATGGATGCGCAGCACTCCCTGCGCCCGTTCCGGAAAGGCGAAATACAGGATTGACTCATTCTACAAGTTGAAAGACCGGTCCGAGGAAGTCATAAGGCAGAAAGGAGTGGATATGTCGGCGGTAAGCGCAGGGATGGGCGGGACAGGATTCTCCGCCGGGGCAAAACTTGCCAACCGCCTGGGCAGCAAGATCATAGACTGCAAGAACGTGAGTTTCCACTATGCGGACGAATGTTATCTGGACCACTTTTCCTACAATTTCGCCCGAGGGGAGAAAGTCGGGGTTGTGGGACGCAACGGAGTGGGCAAGAGCACGTTCATAGACCTGCTGACCGGTAATCTGAAAGGCTACACCGGGACCATCGAAAGAGGCGAGTCCGTGAAGGTGGGCTATTACAGGCAGGAGGGAATGAGTTTCGATGAGGAACAGACTGTGCTTGAGACTGTCAATGACACCGGACTACTCAACCGTTTCCTTTTCCCCCACGATATGCTGAACAACAAGGTGTCGAAACTCAGCGGTGGGGAAAGGCGCAGGCTCTATCTTCTGACTATCCTTATGCAGCAGCCGAACCTGCTTATCCTGGACGAGCCGACCAATGACCTCGACATCGTGACGCTGAATGTGCTGGAAGAGTATCTGAAAGACTATCAGGGCAGTCTGATTATTGTTTCGCACGACAGACATTTCCTCGACCGGCTGGTGGACCATCTGCTGATTTTTACCGGGAACGGGAAAGTCAAGGACTTTGTCGGCGGGTACAGTGAATACCGGGAATATGTCAAGGCTCTCGAAGCCCGGGACAGGTCCGGGGCACGCCCGGACGAGGCTCCCAAACAGGCTCAGAAACAGGAGAGGACTGCGAAAAAGAAACTTTCCTGGAAAGAAGAGAGGGAACTTGAGACTCTGGAAAGGGAACTCGATGCTCTCGGAGAGGAAAAGAAGAGGCTTGAGGACCTGCTCAGCAATCCCGGTTCGGACTTGGAGCAGACTGTCAAGGCATCAGAACGCATAGGTGCAATTCTCGATGAAATCGACACGAAAGAACTCCGCCTGCTTGAACTCTACGAAAAGCAAGGGTAGCATCCCCCGGAACTAATTCCGTCGGGATGCTATGCCTATGTAATAGAACAGAGTTGCAAGGGAACCGATGGCAGCGATGACATAAGTATAGGCTGCCCATTTGAGAGCATCCACAGCCATAGGTCTTTCGGCATCGGTAACCACTCCCGTATTGCTCAACCACGCCACGGCCCTGCTACTTGCATTTATCTCGCAGGGCAGGGTGACAAAACTGAACAAGGTTGTCATAGCAAAAAGTGCTATGCCCACCCAAATGAGCATAGGGAAGATATTGATAAGCAACACCCCGGCGAGCAGGACCCACTGCACGGTCATATTGCAGAAATTGACAACCGGAACCAATGCAGTGCGCAGCTTTACCGGAGCATAGCCCTGAGCGTGCTGCACTACGTGCCCGCACTCGTGGGCAGCGACTGCCGCAGCGGCAATCGAACTGCCTGAATAAACGGTGCGACTGAGATTGACAGTCATTGAACGGGGGTCGAAATGGTCCGTCAGAAAGCCCTCGGTCTCACGCACCTTGACATTGTGTATCCCATAATACTCCAGCATACGTATAGCCACTTCCGCGCCCGTCATCCTGCCGGAATTAGAAATCTCGGAATACTTCCGAAACTTGTTCTCAAGCACCTGCTGCACAGCAAAACTGAGCAGCATAACTACAAACATTATAACCCAGATAGACATAATCCTTCAAATTTAGCAAACAGCAAAAATAAGTTGCTTCAATTCAAATACGGCTTTGAGGTCAGGTTTCCTTTGGAAGAAATTTCGCCCGGTGACCGGCGGGAAAAGGAATTTGGACCCCAAGGATATTGAAAGTGAAGCAAATGATTACTTACAACATAATCGCTCCGGCAACCTTGTCTGCCTGAGCCTGACCCCGCAGGAGAGACACGATTGCAAGACCGAATGCAATCGCGTGACCCGCACCGCGGGAAGTGACCATATTTCTATCAATAACTACGCCATTGTCCATATCAACCTGCGCACCTTTCTCGAGCAATGCCTGCTCGAATCCCTGATAGCAACACATTTTCCTGTCGCAGATGCCGTCAAGCCTGCCCAGGACCACGCTTGGGGCAGCACAGATGGCAGCCACGTTCCCGCCTCTGCCGAAATGTTTCTGCAATATGTCCATCAGTTCGGCTTTTTCAGAGAGATTGACCGAACCGGGCATCCCTCCGGGGAAAATCAGAATGTCGTCAGCCCTGAGTTCTTCTTCAGCCAGGGCTGCCTTGAAGTCGTCCCAGTTGAAATCAGCACCGACTGTAATCCCGTGCGAACTTGAAACAATATGGTCCTGCGTGACAGAAACCGTCTTGATAGGGATTCCTGCCCTCGTAATCACATCCACCGGAGCCATAGCCTCGACGATTTCGAAGCCGTCGGCAAGAAAAATATAATTCATAACAGCATTTTTTATTTTGTCAGTATGGTTCCGACTCAAATCGGACACAAATTTCGCAAAAATAGCAAAAAAAGTGGTACTTTTGCACTCCTTTTCATAAATGGAATTCAGTTTCGCAAATGCGAAACGTGGGAAAATGGATATGATGTTCAGAGAAAATGATTTTGCACGCCTGGAGCTGGACCTCGCCGGCTGCAGGGAGAACTATAGATATTTCAGGGGTCTGCTCAAGCCTCGGACCAGGATGTTGGTGCTGGTCAAAGCCAATGCCTACGGTCACGGGGCTGTGGAGTTTGCGAAGATTATGTCGGATGAGGGTGCCGATTATCTTGCGGTGGCATATCCGGTGGAGGGCATCGAGCTCAGGGAGGCAGGGATAAACAAGCCCATACTGGTGCTGACAGCCGGAACGGACTTCTTCAATGAAATCATTGACAACGGCCTCGAACCGAGCATACCCAATGTCAGCGCCCTGGACATACTGTGCAAGGTGTTGGAAGAGAGGGATATGTATGACTATCCCGTGCATATCAAGCTGGACACCGGTATGCACCGCCTGGGTTTCGCGACTTCGGAACTCGGCGAGTTGGAGGAATATCTTTCAAAGACCAATCGTGTGAGGGTCAAGTCCATCTTCTCCCATCTTGCCGCTGCTGACGAGCCTGAGAATGACGAGTTCACGGAGGGACAGGCGGCTCTTTTCCGGAAGAACGCGACTGAGCTGACCGATGCCCTCGGCTACAAGCCTATGTGGCACATACTGAATTCTGCCGGAATCGAGAGATTTCCCCAGTATCAGTTCGATATGGTGCGTCTGGGCATAGGAATATACGGCATCAGCGCACTTGCGGGAGTGGAACTTGCCCCTGTGGCATCGCTCAAGTGCAAGATACTGCAAATCAAGCATCTGAAGCCGGAAGACGGCACGGTGGGCTACGGAAGGCACGGCAAAATTGCTCCGGAGGGGACGGTTACTGCGACTATTCCGGTGGGGTATGCGGACGGGATCGACAGGCACCTGGGCTGTGGCAGGGCGTCGTTTCTGCTGAACGGGAAAAGGGTTCCGACCATAGGGAACATTTGTATGGATATGTGTATGCTGGACATTACCGGGGTGGAGGCAAAG
>JBJEJT010000389.1:0-1871 GCA_051878255.1 Candidatus Cryptobacteroides sp.
ATGAACTTTTTCCCATATGAAATATTGCGGATTTCCTTAACCACGATACCGGTAGATTCAAGGAATGCCTTCAATTCCTCTGTAATATCATTCAACTGCTCGGGGACATAAAAAGCGGCATCTTTTGCGCAGGGAACCTTCCGGAGTTTCAAGATATCTCGTATCTTGGCAAACGCATCTTCATCTGGTTTGGTGTGAATGGTCTCCGGCTGGGGAGTAGAATTCTTCTTCCTGATTTCTTCAATGACGTCCATCGCAGAAAGACAGTCATAACTGTTTACATATCTTTCAATATTCACAGGCTCGGCATCCGGATTGAAGTAAGCCTGTTCATCTTCACTTATAAAACAAGCCCTGCATACATCGCTGGTCTTTTTGTCCAATATCTTCTCCAGGTGATACTGATTTGCAAATTCATCGGCAAAACTTTTATAGAAGACAGAGTAGATTCCACTGTCAAATATCTTTTCCTTTAGCCTGAATATTACCTTCAAGCCGTCTTCTCCAGGAGAAAGAAACAGCATATAGACACGGGTGTCATTCTGCAGCATTCTCCTCAAGTCAGAGACCGTAGTGTCGGAATCTGAAATGTGGTCAATATCAATTATAAAATACTCTGTTGACACGAAGTACTCCGTCTTCCGTATAGGGGGATTGAAGGTCGCACAAACGATATATGGCAATTCACGCTTGCATATCGTATACCTTTTCGGATCCAAAGAGCGGATTATCCTGAGCTGCCTGATTTTTGAACTGATTTCCGGCTTTGGACTGCGGATGGACTTGTACAGATATTCTGGACTGACCTTGACCAGGGAGTCGTTTGCCGAGACAATATTTTTTCCTGCTGAAAACATAATCTATTGTCATTCAAATGATTTAAACTTCTGGGCTAAAGATTGTGCATATAGTTGTATCTGTGTCCCCCTGCTTCTGCTGTTGCCTTTGACATCAACAACCTCTTCAAGATAGTCATTGAATGACTGGATTAGTATTCTTCTGCCGAGAGCTTCCAACCAACAGGACCCATCTTCTTTGCGGGAGAAGAATTCTTCACTTACGACATTCTGCATCAATAGGTTATATACAACGTAATCTACCCATATGCGGTACAATTCAATGACATCATATACCAGTACCGGTCTGTTGTAGTTGTCTCTGTGCATTACACCGACATAAGGGTCAATGCCTGCCTTTATCAATGCTCCTTCAATACGGCTGTACAACAATCCGTATCCATAGTTGAGAAGTGCATTGGCAGGGTCCAGAGCCGGGTGCTGGCTCCTTTGAGTGAACCGGAATGTCTCAGGGATAACGTAATTCAATGCTTCGAAATATATTTTGGAGGCAAGTCCTTCCCATCCCCTGAGAGTTGATGCCACATCAGATACAATCTCTCCTTCGAGCTGCCGAATCTTTCTTTTATAGTCTTCGAGTCTGTTGACAACTCTTTCAACGGCTGTCTTTCTCTCCGGCAGTTCGGAGGAGAGGAGAACAACCATTGCTTGTTGATTGTCAATCTTTTTTATAATGATACTTTTTATCCAGTCCACAGCTTCGTGGGAAAAGGAAAAGTTAATCTGTCCTTTTCTGATTGTCGATATGGAGCCATAAGAATTGCTCCATACCCTGCCTTTCGGATTGCCGCTCTTGTCATTGAATATAACCTCTATCCCGTTTTCAATGGCAAGAAGAATGGCATCGCTGGTAATTTGCGCACCACGATGGACCTGAATGGATCTGATACCGGTGACGGGAATTCTCTGCCTTCCGTCACCGTTGCTTATGACAAATCCTTCATTGTCGCGGTTGAGTGCGACTCCGTATGTGTTCAATATCAAATCCATAGTCAAAAGTATGATCTGAATCCC
>JBJEJT010000390.1:0-7607 GCA_051878255.1 Candidatus Cryptobacteroides sp.
ATAGAATCTATAAGATCTTTGGATAACTTAAACACGGAACTTTGCAGGTGAGCCTGACTTTTTCGTTTTTAGGGTCTGCCGGTGACTCTTTCTGGTGGGGTGTGATGACTATCTTGTCCCCCACAATTTTCCAGACCAGACCTGCCCTCGTGAGTTCGCTGTTCAGCACGTCCGAGACGGAGGCGTCCTTGATTTCGATGTTGATTCCTGCCTTGCCCTCGATTTCGGAGTCGCGGTAAGAGAACGTCCACCCGGTCTGGCTTTCAATCTCATTGAGGAAAACTTTCAGACTCGCATTCGTGAGGCTCAGGCTGATTTTTTCCTGCTGGGCTGAAAGCGACGGTGCCAGCAACAGCAACAGAACTGCGGCTGCGGTGAGTTTCAATGCTTTGTATGCTTTCATCTGGTTATCTTTTATGTGGCTGGATTGGTTTACCTTATCTCAACCCTGTTTCCGTTTATGGCGTAGTCAAATCCGTAGTGCATCTTGAGTATGTCCAGGATGTCGTCTATCCTCCTGTCGTTGAACGTGCCTGTGTAGCGGTCCGTGAGGTTGATGTCCCCGGAACAGGTGATTTGCACCCCGAAATGTCTCTGCAGTATGTCTATAACCTGGTAGAGGGGCTTGGCAATGAAGATGATGCGGTTTTCCATCCACGCGGTCTCGACGGAATTGTCAGTGCGGAGAATGTTCATCCTGCCGCTTGTGCCGCTTATGCAGACTTTTTCATTAGGGGAAAGAAAGACTTCGGAATCACCGTAGTGCAGGCTGATGCTGCCTTCGATGAGGGATACTTCCCTGAAATCGTTGTCAGGGTAGGCATAGACGTTGAACTTGGTTCCGTGGACGGCGATTTCCATTCCCGCAACATCCACCGTGAAAGCCTTCTGCGGGTCTTTTGCCACATCGAAATACCCCTGCCCGACCATCCTGACCTTGCGGTCCCTGACACCGAAGTCAGAGGCATACTCCAATCTGGAGTTGGCATTGAGCATGACTTTCGTTCCATCCGGAAGCACTACGGCAGACCTGTCGGTGCTACCGGACTCCATTGCGACGTATTTGTCCGACAGCCTGTCAAAGTCTTTGTTCATCTTGGCGAGATAGAGTGCGGAAGACAATGCCGTAACAAGCAGGAAACCTGCCGCAATGCCGGTCCATATTTTCCGTTTCGAACTCCGGATGCTTTCGTGCATCCATTCCTTTTCCAGAATCTCTGCGATTTCCAGGTCGGAAGCGTTGTCCATCCTGGCAGAGAGTTTCTCCAATTCGTCGTGACTGATTCTGCCTTTTCTGTATTTTTCAAGAAGCCGTTTCATTATGCGCAATATCTGGTACTACGCATATAATATCCCCGAAAACTGCATTTATAACATACAGTTTCTGATTTTTCTTGAAAAAACCTATTTCCACGTGAGGAACAGGGGGATGAAAGTGAACAGTCTCAGGATGATTATCAGGAAAGGTATATATTTTATGATGAATTCCCTGATCTTTTTCATTGCAGCAGAAAGCTGGTTGCGGACCACCTGCTCGTTGATTCCCAGCCTGTCTGCGATTTCTTTTGCCGGCAGCCCATCCTCCCTGCTCATCCTGAAAATTTCCTGCTGGCGTGGAGACAGTTCTCCAACGGCTATGGAAAGGGCATCAAGGTAGGTGTCGTAGTCGTAAGAGATGCGGGATTCTACGCTCAGGTCTCCAGCGAGGGAGAGCCAGTCGTCTATGTGGGGATTCTTCACCTGACGTCTCAGTTCCTTTATCAGGGAGTTCTTGCAGGTGGTAAACAGGTAGGCTCTTACCGAACGGTTTTCGTCGAGTGTTTCACGGTGGAGCCAGAGTTTTACCAAGGCTTCGTGCGTGATTTCCTTGGCAGTGTCCGAGGATTTGACATAGGACAGGACGTATTTGTAGAGAGGGAGGCAATAGGACTCATAGAGTTCCCGGAAGCAGGTTGGGGAACCTTCTCCTTCTTTTATTCCTCGTATGAGTTCTTTGTCTGTCATATATTCCTCCCGTCATTCCCGGCTGGACCGGGAATGACGGCGCATCAGATGCCAAAATTGTGGTAATGCGGTCCGAAGCGTCTGTAGGCTGCCTCGTCAAGCGCGTTGCGATAGTCCGGATGGGCAATCCCGGTGAGCAGTTTCGCCCTTTCCTGCATAGACTTCCCGTAGAGGTTCACAGCCCCGTATTCAGTCACGACCCAATGCACGTGAGCCCTTGTGGTCACGATGCCGGCTCCGTCAAGCATAGTGGGGCAGATCTTGCTTTGTCCCTTTTTCGTGACAGAAGGCATAGCGATTATTGCCTTTCCCCCCTCTGAAAGCGAAGCCCCATAGACAAAGTCGCACTGTCCCCCGACTCCGGAATAGAACTTTTGCCCTATGGAATCAGCATTGACCTGCCCGGTGAGGTCGATGGACACGGCAGAATTGATGGCAGTCATCTTCGGGTTGCGGGAAATGACCGCAGGGTCGTTGGTATAGCCCACGTCCATCATCACCACCATAGGGTTGTCGTCGATGAAGTCATAGACTTCCTTGCTGCCCATAAGGAAAGTGGAGGCTATCTTGTACCGGTCCGTAACCTTGTTCCGTCCTGTAATGACGCCTTTATCCACCAGGCGCAGCACTCCGTCGGCAAACATCTCGGTATGTATCCCAAGGTCCTTGTGGTCCCCGAGCTGTGCCAGCACCGCATTCGGGAGCGCACCGATTCCCAACTGCAGGCAGGCTCCGTCCTCGATCAGTTCCGCACAGTTGCGCCCGATTGCCTTTTCGATTTCATCCGGCTCGCCGAAATTGCACTGGATGAGGGGAGTGTCGTCACTCACGAACAGGTCTATTGCGGAAAGCGGGATCATTGCCTGCCCCCACGCCCTCGGAACGTTGGGATTCACCACCGCAATCACGGTCTTCGCACATTCGATTGCCGCCAGAGTGGCATCCACCGAGGTCCCGAGTGACACGAACCCGTGCTTGTCCGGAGGGCAGACCTGAATCATAGCCACATCGCAGGGCAGGGCACCGCAGCGGTAGAGTTTCTGCGTCTCGCTCAGGAACACGGGAATGTAATCCGCATACCCTGACTGTACTCCAGGTCTCGCATTGGCACCTATGAAGAAACCCTGATGGAAGAAAATCCCTTCGTATTTGGGGTCGGTGTAGGGCGCAGGGCCCTCGGTGTGGAGATGGTGTATGCGTATGTCGCGGATTTCGCCTGCATCGGCACGCCTGCAAAGAGCCTGAATCAACACCTGAGGCGCACTTGCCACGCTGCTCAGGTGTATGTGGTCGCCGGACCTGACGACTTTTACCGCTTCATCGGCACTTATGAATTTGATCGGATGGTTCATCTGTTTGCGCATTGGGTTACCAGGTCCCAAAGGTATGAAAAAATCTTCAAGTACCGATATTCTTCTTTTCCGATTGTCTCAGGCCTACTCAAGCACGGTCACCCGTCCGTCCAGGGAGGCGGTGACATTTTGCCCGGATGCCGTGAGACCTTTCACATAGTCACAGAAAAGGTCATAGAGATACTCATCGCTGTCTTCCCTGGACAGGTACTCCCCGAGGTGGTAGCGGTTGGAGTTGGATAGGAAGTCTATGGTACAGACCTTATAATCCGCCTCCGGGTCGATTTCCTTTCCGCCCAGCGTCAATGTCTGCACGGCTCCGTCCCGGATTTCAAGTCTCACACCCGAACTGACCGGTTCCGGATAGTTGGCTTCGCAATCGAACAGGCTCAGGACCTTTGCCCCCTTCAATTCCAGGAGCGATAGTTTGTTGTCAAAGGGAAAGATGGAATAAATCCGTCCCCTCGTCACATCCCCGGCAGGCAGTTCGGCACGCAGGCCCCCATTGTTGCAGATGGCGAAATCGGGCACCTGACCGAAAACATTTACGCACATCTCCACCATCGCGTCGGTCGCCCAGTTCCCGAGCGTACCCTGGGGGCTGCCTTTCCTGAGTGTCTTGCCACAGTGCCCCAGGACTTCTGCCATAGTTTCTTCAAGCCTGGCAGAATAGACCGAGAGCCTGTCCGCAAATCCGGAGTCAATCCTGCCGTCAAGTCTGCCGTTCACCGGGATGAGCCTGTAACTGAACCGGTCCTTCCCCTCTCTGGTCATATCTATCTTCATATATCCCAGATAGATACCCTTGCATCCGGTCTGGACTATGGGCACTTCGTTCCCGGCAAGGTTGGTGGCATACCTCGCCTCCTTAAGAAAGGTGTGGGTGTGCCCTCCAATGACAAAATCTATGTTCTCCGTATTCGATGCGAACCCGCCGTCATAGTATTTCAGCGTGTAGTCATCGGAATAGCCCAGATGGGACAGTGCGATGACCATTTCCGCCCCCTCGGACTTGAGTTTCCCTGCCAGCCTGTCGGCATCCTCCCAGGGATAGGAATAGACCACCCCCTCGCAGGATTCCGGGTCCACGAGCCCCTCCAGCCGGGCTCCCAGACCTATGAAACCAATCCTGTGCCCTCCGGACTCGATTATGGCAGACTCCCGCACATTGTCGGAGATGGCAGTGCGTGTGAAATCGTAGTTGCTGCTTACCGTAACCACGTCGTTGAGCCTCAGCATATTGCCAAGCCCTGCAATCTTCTTGTCGAATTCGTGGTTCCCTATGGTCTTGACATCATAGCCAAGTTCTTTCTGGACCATCATTTCCACCTCCCCGTCCAGGCAGGTAAAATAGAATGTCCCCTGCACGAAGTCTCCCGCATCAGCCAGTATCACAGCCTTTTCCGCAGCCCTGACACTGTCCACCAGCACTTTGATCCTCGCCACCCCTCCACATCCGGCATTATAGGTTTCCGAAGCGTCAATCGGCTCAATCTGGCTGTGCAGGTCGTTGGTGAACAGGATCACCACTTCATCGGAGGTCGTGGATCCGCCTCCGGAAGCCTGTCCGCCGGAGACTCCCGTGACAGTGCACTGGCAGGCGTAAAGGCAGAGCGACAGGCAAAATGGCAACAATTTTTTCATAACTGAAGTTTTCTTGGAATGAACATATTCCGGGGCTGACCGGGGTTTACCGTTCCCCGTACTCATCTCTCGACTTGATGGCAGAATACGAGGTGCCGGCAGTGCAGAAAGCATCGATGAAAGCTGCTGCGAGACGGCTGTCGGTTATCAGCGGCACATTGAAATCCACTGCGGCGCGGCGTACCTTGTAGCCTCTCTCCAATTCGTTGGCTGAGAGATTCTTCGGTATGTTTATCACGAGGTCCACGCTGTGCTTCCTTATCAGGTCGGTGGCAGGGATTCCGGTTCCGTCGGCTGGGGTCTCGTCCTGCCAGAGCACTCTCGTGGCTGCAATGCCGTTCTCATTCAGATAGAGCCAGGTGCCCCCGGTGGCATATATCTTCAATCCTTTCTTCCCGAGGAGCCGGCAGGCATTCAGCAGGTCCGCTTTCTGGAGCGCGTCTCCGGATGAAATCAGAACGGCATTCCGTGGGATTCTGTAGCCTACGGATAGCATACCTTTCAGCAGGGCTTCGGCAGTGCTGTCCCCGAGGCAGCCGACTTCTCCCGTGGATGCCATATCCACCCCTGAGACCGGGTCAGCCTGGTTCAGTCTTGAAAAAGAGAACTGGGAACATTTGATTCCGGTGTATTCAAGGGCGAAAGGGTCTTTTTCCACTGCCTGGGGCTTTTCTCCGAGCATAGCCTTTGTAGCCAATTCTATCATATTGATTCCCATTACCTTGGATACAAACGGGAAACTTCTGGATGCCCTCAGGTTACATTCAATCACTTTCAGGGAGTCGCCTTTGGACAGGAACTGTATGTTGAACGGACCGGTAATGTTCAGTTCACGGGCTATGGCTGCGGCTATTTTGCGTATGCGGGCTGCCGTGACTGCATATATGCGCCGGGCTGGGAACTGTATGGTGGCATCCCCGGAATGGACCCCGGCAAATTCTATGTGTTCCGATATGGCTGCGAAGAGAACCTTGCCTGCGTCTGCCACGGCATCACATTCGATTTCCTTGCATCTCTGTATGAATGAACTGATTACCACAGGATGTTCGTCGGACACCTCCACGGCGAGGTCGAGAAATTCCTTCAATTGGGAGTCGCTGTGGCAGACGTTCATCGCTGCCCCGGAAAGCACGTAGGAAGGTCGCACCAGCACCGGATAGCCCACCTCGGAAATGAACTTGTGCACTCCCTCCATATCTGTGAGTTCGCTCCAGCGGGGCTGGTCTATGCCGAGAGTGTCCACCACCGCCGAGAACTTGCGCCTGTCCTCAGCCCTGTCTATGTCCGAGGCTCCGGTGCCCAGCAGCCTGATGCCGGCATTGGCAAGAGGCAGGGCGAGATTGTTCGGGATTTGTCCTCCCACGCTGACAATCACTCCCTCCGGTTGCTCGAACCCGCAAATGTCCATCACGGTCTCGAAACTCAGTTCATCGAAATAGAGCCTGTCGCAGCAGTCGAAGTCGGTGGACACGGTTTCCGGATTGAAATTTATCATCACCGCCTTCCTGCCGGATTTGCGCACGGTTTCTATGGCGTTTACCCCGCACCAGTCGAACTCCACGCTGCTTCCTATCCTGTATGCCCCCGAGCCGAGCACTATCACGGCACCTCCCTCCGGAGAGCAGTCGTCGCCGACGGCGTTGTAGGTCAGATAGAGGTAGTTCGTGTCAGAAGGGAACTCGGCTGCGAGAGTGTCGATCCTGCGTATGTGGGGACGGACTTTCAGGGATTCGCGGAACTTCCTGACAGTCAGTTCGTCTTTCCCGAACACCCTGCCTATCTGCACGTCCGAGAAGCCCAGTTGCTTCGCCCTCATCAACTCTTCCGCAGACATCTGCCCCAGGGTTCCGAGAGCCTCCATCTGCCTGTAGCAGACCTCGATGTTTGCCAGACGGTCCAGGAACCATTTGTCTATGTGGGTGAGGGCGTTGATGCGGTCGATGCTGTAGCCGCTTTCAAAGGCTGCGGCGATGGCGAAAATCCTCGTGTCCGTGGGATTGCTCAGGGCATAGTCCAGGTCCTCGGTCTTGTATGGCTTGTTGCACACGAAACCGTTTGCTCCCTGCCCAATCATCCTCAGCCCCTTTTGCAGAGCTTCCTCGAAGCAGCGTCCTATCGCCATAACTTCTCCCACGCTCTTCATACTGGAGCCGAGTTCCCTCGACACTCCCTTGAACTTGCCGAGGTCCCAGCGCGGAATTTTGCAGACCACGTAGTCCAGGGCAGGCTCGAAAAAGGCAGGGGTGCTGCCCGTCACGACATTCTTGAGTTCGAAAAGTCCGTAGCCGAGGGCAAGTTTGGCAGCCACGAATGCGAGGGGATAGCCGGTGGCTTTGGATGCGAGGGCAGAGGAACGGCTCAGGCGGGCGTTCACCTCGATGACCCTGTAATCGTCCCCGTCCGGGCTGAAGGCATATTGGACATTGCATTCGCCCACTATCCCGATGTGGCGGACTATGTCTATGGCTTTCTTGCGCAGGAAATGATATTCCCGGTTGGAAAGGGTCTGCGACGGAGCCACGACTATGCTCTCCCCGGTGTGGATGCCGAGAGGGTCGAAGTTTTCCATATTGCAGACGGTGATGCAGTTGTCGTAGCGGTCGCGCA
>JBJEJT010000391.1:0-1869 GCA_051878255.1 Candidatus Cryptobacteroides sp.
ATAAGATGCTATTTTGACCTTACCCCGAAGACCTCTATCCTGAGGATCCGCAAGGGCGAATATGCCAATATCGGCAAATCCCGTCCGGATATGATCAACAGGGTGATAAGACGCTGCTATTACTGTGATTTCGAAATGGCGGTGGGCAGCCGTCGGGAGTTGCTGAAATCGGAAAGCATAGACTATTTCTTCCTCACCGACGACAAGGACAATATCCAGATGCTGCCTTTCGCCGCTTTTGCCGATGTCTGTGCGCAGCTTGTAAAATACCCTTTCCGGGCAAAACCCTGTTATCTTGAGGGAGTATGGGGCGGGTCCTATATGAAGAAACTCCGCAAGCTTCCCGACACTATGCGCAATGCCGCCTGGGTTTTCGACTTCATCCCTATGGAAGTGAGCGTGGTCGTGGAGGCTGGGGCTGAGAAGCTGGACATCAATTTCTGCACATTCGTCAGCCTTGAGGGGGAGAATCTTATGGGCAGGGAATGTGTCGAGAAGTTCCACGGCTATTTCCCGGTACGCTTCAATTGGGACGACAGCTATCACTCTACGGGCAATATGTCGATCCAGTGCCATTCCGGTTCGGCTTTCAACAGGGAGCATTACGGGGAATTCGGCAGGCAGGACGAAAGCTACTATGTCTGTGTGACCGGTCACGATGCCAAGACTTTCATCGGTTTCAGGGACGATGCCGACATTCCACAGTTCTTCAGGGATATAGAGGCAGCCGACACTGAGCACCGCCCCTGCGACTATATGAAATATGTCAATTACGAGGAATCAAGGCCCGGACTGCAGGTAATGCTCCCTGCCGGAACCATACATTCCTCCGGGCGCAACCAGGTGATACTGGAGATAGGTTCGCTTACCATAGGCTCCTATACCTACAAGATGTATGACTACCTCCGTCTGGATTTCGACGGAAAGCAGAGACCTATCCACACCCGTCTGGGAGAGATGAACGTCGCCTGCCACCGCCGCGCATCCGTCATCCACGACCCCGAAAGTCCGGACTATATCGTTCAGGAACCCCGTGAGGCAGCTTCCGGAGACGGGTGGAAGGAAATGATACTTGGAGAGAACGGACAGCTGTACTTCTCCCTGCGCCGTCTGGAGTTTGAGGAATCCTGTCCCCAGGACACCTGCGGAGACAGGTTCCACGTGCTTGCCCTGGTGGACGGCGACAAGGTCAGGGTCCGCAGCGTGGAGCATCCCCAGAGGTGTTTTGATATGGAGTATCTGGATTTGGTGTGCGTGCCTGCCGATATGGGACGCTATGTCATAGAGAATCTCGGGAAAGAGCCTGTTATGGTGCACAAGACTATGCTCCGTGACGGCTTCCAGGATGTTGAATTGTAAACGGCTCGTGTTCCTTAAACGCGAAACTTTGGTTATGGGACCTACTGAATGGCTTTTGTTGGATGTCGGGGGCACTTTCATAAAGTGTTCCGATTCGAGGCTCGTCCCCGTTGATTCAGGTGGGGACAGGGAGGGCATAAGCGCTGCCTTACGCAGTGCGGTGCTCCCCGTGTGCAGGGCAGCCGATGAGGGGAAATCCCCCGGGGGATATGGAATAGCGGTCGCCGTGCCGGGTCCTTTCGATTACGGGAAAGGCATCTTCCTGATGAGGCACAAGTTCCTTTCCGTTTACGGGGAGAGTTTCCGCAGTCTTGCCGGAGTGCCTGACGAGGTGGTCCTCCGCTTTGCCCACGACGTGAATTCTATGCTCCGTGGCGAGATTTGCCAAGGCAACGGACGATATGGTTCAAGAGTGGCTCTGGTAACTCTGGGAACAGGGCTCGGCTTTGCCCTGAGCATAGACGGGACCATACTCGAAAACAGTTTGGGTGCCCCGCTGATTTCGGTTTA
>JBJEJT010000392.1:0-7603 GCA_051878255.1 Candidatus Cryptobacteroides sp.
CTTGTCCGCCTTGCATCCATCTCAAACTAAACAAAAAGACGTAGCGAGATTTCAGCACTGCACCAGCCTGCGTGCCGTCAGTCCGTCACAACCGCAAGGCTGCTCCGCGCAAACACTCAAAAAAAAACTTCAATGAACCTGTGGGAGCAGAGGGAGTCGAACCCCCGACCCTCTGCTTGTAAGGCAGACGCTCTGAACCAACTGAGCTATGCTCCCATACCCGAAAGGGATTGCAAAGGTACGCATTTTTTCTTATCCTCCAAATTTTTTCACGATAATTTCAAATTATTTTTCGTGAGGTACTTGCCAGGTCTTTCATCCTGGATTCAGAGGATGTCGGCATATCATACCGGACAGGAGAAATCACGGACAGGGAACCATCGGACGGCGCCCCTGATTGAGTTTCAAACCTTTTTCATAGGACTCCGGACCGTGAATATCATTCACGTCCATCACGCCGAGATTCACGAGAATACCTCTCGCCATCAAACCCGGAGCCTCATTTTCATCCCTCGGAAGAGTTTCAGCAGCCTCAATGAGCTGCGGCACGAATGGTCTGAAGGCGTCCCTCATAGCAGGGTCAAGGGACAGACATTCCAGAGCCGAATAGGAAATTTTGAGGTTGGTCCTGTCTGCCGGGTTCAGAAGCGCCTCAACCGCAACGGAGGCATCCCCAAGATAAGCCATAGCATACGCAGCCTCCGCTGCCACATAAGGATTGCTGTCTTCCAGAAGCCCCTGCAAGCCGGGAGGACAGGTCCCGACAGCCCCGTCCACTGCCAGGACGGCCAATCCGACCACTCCCCAGAAACGTATCTCCGGCAGTTCGCTTGCGAGTGCCTCCTCAAACAGGGGCTGCGACGACAACTCAGCAGTCGAAGCCGCCTCAGCAAGACTCAGAAGCCGTTCAAGGTCATATCCACAAGTGCGGACATAGTCATACAACACCTTACCCCGCCGGGTATCAGGCGGGAAAAATCCCAAATCAGAGGTAGTGCGCAAATGTTCCGACAGGGCATTGCGCATACTCTCCAGAACCTCCCCGTACTCCGGATTGCCTGCGAGATTGTCAATCTCCCCCGGGTCCTCATCCAAATTGAAAAGCATCTCTCCCGGATGATGCCCGAAAGGCAAGGCCCAGGCAGGATTCTCATTCTTCCCTCCCAGCACCAGCGCATCCCAGGCACGGTTCGATGGCATCTGCCACTGGAAATAGTTCCTCAGGGCAAACTGGCGATACGGGATATAACTCCTGATATACTTGAAATGTCCGTCCGTAACAGCCCTCACCGGCATATAATGATGCAACTGGTTCGCCGCAAAAGCGAATTGCAAGGACCTTTCCTCCGGATTCCTGTACTTCCCGAACAAAGCCTTTCCCTGCATAAACTCAGGAGGCTGCACGCCGGCAAGGCTCAGCACAGTCGGTCCCAGGTCGGTGAAATTCACAAGCCTCCCGTCCACCGAGGGCGCATCCCCCATAAGATGCCGCCACTTCTGTGGAAAATACACAATCAGAGGCACCCTCAGTCCGCTTTCATAGAGATAGCCCTTTCCCCTCGGCACACATCCGCCGTGGTCGCTGAAGAAGAAAATTATAGTGTCATCGTCCAACCCCTTGTCTTTCAAATCCTTGAGGAAAAATCCCAGCCAGGTGTCCACATCCTGCACCGCTTCCAGATGTCCGGCATAGTCCGACCTGACCTGGGGCAGGTCAGGAACATAGGAGGGCAGGTCAAGCGAATCCACAAAAATCCCCTCCACCGCATAGTCCCGACGTCCGTCCGTATGGTACGTCGCAACCCTACCCATATGCGAAGTCACCGTATTGAAGACGGCAAAGAACGGCTGCCCCTCCCCTCTTTTCCCACTGTTGTAGGAAGCCTTTGCGCTGCACTCATCCCATATCGCCTTGTTGTTGCGGGTCGTATTGTAATGTGTTTTCTTGTTGTTGGTGCAATAATACCCGGCATCCCTGAGGTATTGGGGAAAGAAAATGGCATCCGGCGTATCCACGGGTACAGGGTGCACATCCATACCATAGGTGGGTGCGTAACAACCCGTTATCAATGACGAGCGTGCCGGGGAGGACTGCGGGCCGCAGGACCAGGCGTTTTGGAACCTCACGCCTCTGGACGCAAGTGAATCGGCATTGGGAGTGTGTACGCCGGTATTGCCGTAGCATCCGAACTCATAGGATGAAGTATCCTCAAAAGTGAGCCATAGGATGTTGGGCCTTTCAGACTTCTTGTCCTGGGAAAATGCGTTTGCGGCAGATATGCCACAGGCGGCGGAACAGAGAAAGAATGCTATGTTTTTCATTATGCGGTTCAGTCTGCATTATCGTTGTCAGCACAAAAATACTGATAATAAGCCTCAAAAGCAAGGCCTGCACTGAGTTTGGTTTGATTTATGCGAAGTGGAATATGCACACAACTAATCCATAAATATATGTTACGCAAGACTTTAGCCATATCTGTGGTCGCAGCGGCCACAATGGCGCTTTCAGTTGGAGCCCTCGCCTGTACGGGCATTATGCTCAAGTCGGCGGACGGACACACGGTGATGGCAAGAACCATCGAATGGGCAGGCAATGACAACCATAACCGCTACGTGGTGGTGCCTCGGGGACATTGCTGGACTTCTCTCACACCGGACTCAAGTGAAGGACGGATATTCTCAGGAAAATACGGATACGTCGGATTTGCAGTGGAACAGGCTGAATTCATTGTGGAAGGGCTCAACGAGAAAGGAATCTCGGCGGGGCTCTTTTATTTTCCGGGCTATGGGGAATACGAGCCATTCTGCCCTGACAACAGAAACAGCAACATATCCGACCTGCAACTCGTTTCCTACATTCTCGGCAGGTGCGCGAGCATTGACGAGGTCATCGATGAAATCGGGAAGATACACATACACAATGTCTATCCCGGTGCATCTACGGCACATTGGAGGTTCGCCGACCAGAACGGACGCCAGGTGGTACTCGAAATCATCGACTGCAAATGCGTGTTCTATGAAAATGAACTTGGAGTCCTTACCAATTCCCCATCCCTTGACTGGCATCTTACAAATCTCAACAACTATGTCAATCTTAGGAGTGGGGCAGTGAACGTGGGAGGCGCCGGCAGGCTTGAACTCAAATCCATCGGCGGAGGCAGCGGATTCCACGGCATTCCGGGCGACTTCACCCCACCTTCAAGATTCGTCAGGGCAGCTTTCTATCAGAGTACTGCACCTGTGTTGAAAACATCTGAAGAAACCGTGTTCCAGGCATTTCATTTACTCAACAACTTTGACCTGCCAATAGGGGCACAGACAAATGAAGGGGTTACGCCTCCGGATATTCCATCAGCCACCCAGTTTACCAGCGCGACGGACCTGTCTGAGATGAAAATCTACATCAAGACTATGTTCAACAGTCACATACGCTGTGTGGACCTGAAGAAGATCAACTTCTGCAAATGCAAATTTATGGACGAGTTGCTGGACCCGCAGAGGAAAGAGCCCGTGGAACCGTTGTTC
Source organism: Candidatus Cryptobacteroides sp. (assembly GCA_051878255.1). Lineage (GTDB taxonomy): Bacteria > Bacteroidota > Bacteroidia > Bacteroidales > UBA932 > Cryptobacteroides. The sequence goes on from JBJEJT010000392.1 coordinate 3,526, forward strand.
CGCCACTGAGTACGGACATATTCCCGCCGACAGCTCCGTCATTCCCGGCAGTAACATCGACATTCCCGCCGACAGCCCCGTCATTCCCGGCTCGACCGGGAATCTCCAGCTCCAGAAGCCGGCACGACGGAATGGACTACCTGCGAGGAAATTGAAAAATGATTGCAATGACAACCATAACCCCGATAAGCATAGGATAATAGAGGTGCGGTATGATTTCAAACGGCGACAGCCCGGACAGTCCGGATGCCATAAGTATCTGGGCACCATAGGGAAGCAGCCCCTGGACAAAACAGGATGCAGTGTCCATCAGACTGGCAGTCCTCCTGGGGGAAATGCCGAAGCGGGAACTGATATCCTTGGCAATGCCTCCCACGGTGATGATGGCAATGGTGTTGTTGGCAGTACACAAATTGGTAATCGCAGTCAGGAGCGCGATGATACTCTCCCCTCCCCTGCGATTGCCGATTTTCCTGGTCATACGGTCGATGAGATAATCAAAACCACCTGCCGTCCTGATTATGTTCATAATCCCGCCAGCAAGCAAGGTCACGAGAATCAGCTCACACATAGACTGCACCCCGCTGCCTGCAGCCTGGAAAAGGGACAAAGGCTTCACTCCGAATATAAGTCCGAGAATGGCAGTCAGCAAAATGCCGTTTACCAGCACCTTGAGCACATTCATCCCGAACAGGGCACAGACAATCACAGCCAGATACGGTATGGCGAGATAAAATGGAACCGACGGGATGTCGTAATCGTAATCCATTGATATACCGCTGAACAGATATATGGCAAGAGTTACGATTGCAGCCGGCAGGACTATCATCAGATTGGTCTTGAACTTGTCTTTCATACGGCAACCCTGGGACTGGGTCGCGGCTATGGTGGTGTCGGAGATGAACGAGAGATTGTCCCCGAAAAAGGCACCTCCCACGACTATGGAAATCATAAGTGCCAAATCTATCCCCATTTCCTCCGACAGACCCGCAGCCACCGGGGCGAGTGCCACGATGGTGCCGACAGAAGTGCCCACCGACATAGATATGAAACACGCGGCGACGAAGATACCGGCCGGCAGGAAACGTCCGGGCACCAGATGCATAGTCAGTGCCACAGTCGCATCCACTGCCCCGACAGCCTTTGCCGACGATGCAAATATGCCCGCAAGCACGAATATCCATATCATATACATTATATTGGAATCGGCTGCACCGGAGGAAAATGTTTTCACCCTATCGGAAAAAGGGATGCCCGGCAGTACGAAAATGGAATACACCGCTGCCACGACGAATGAAACGCAGATGGGGACACCATAGAAATCCCCTGCGAGAATGGAAGTCAGGAGATAGACAGCGAGCAGGACCAGCATTGGAGACAGTGCAAACAAGCCTTTCAGATGCCCTGATATGTTTCCAGAATCTAATGTTGCCATAACTCAAATTCCGTTTTTACGATACTATGAAAATTCTGACACTCAACGGGAACAGAGTTTTCAACAATGGAGTGTCGAAAAATAGTTTCAAAAATCCGGCTGCAAAGGTAAAATAAAATTGGCAATAAACAGAATTGTAACTACATTTGCACCCCGGAATTCAGAACCGCAAATTGAATCCCTGAGTCAGCATACATCCTAACAATCATACTATGTCAAAAACTCAAAACTCATCCCAAGCGGTTTACGATGCCCGGACGCTCGGAAAGCCAAAGATGCTTGTGCTCGGCCTGCAGCATATGTTTGCAATGTTCGGAGCCACAGTCCTTGTCCCGGCAATCACAGGTCTTCCTGTCTCAACGACACTCCTATTCGCCGGTCTCGGCACACTGCTCTTCCACCTGCTTACCAAAATGAAAGTACCCGCTTTCCTCGGTTCTTCATTCGCATTCATCGGAGGCTACCTCAGTACGGTGGAAATGGGAAAAGCCTACGGCTTGACAGCCTCGCAATCACTGCCTTATGCCTGCATCGGCGTCGCCTGTGCAGGTTTTTTGTATTTCATACTCGCCGGACTGTTCAAAGCTTTCGGAGCAAGGAAGGTAATGAAATTCTTCCCTCCGGTAGTGACTGGTCCGATCATCATCTGCATCGGTCTCATCCTTTCCGGTTCCGCCATAGGCAACTGCCAGTCAAACTGGTGGATAGCCCTTGCAGCCATAGTTCCAATCATCATCTGCAACATCTGGGGACGGGGAATGGTCAGAATCGTGCCTATCCTCATCGGTGTGCTGGTGTCCTATGTGCTTGCAGCGTGCTTCGGGCTCGTGGACTTCTCCGCAGTGAAAGATGCGGCGTGGGTCGGTCTGCCTGTGTATAGGGACAGCACCGTCCTCGCGATAGCCGACACGCAGAAATGGGAAATGCTTGCCACAGCCATCATCACGATAATTCCTATCGCGCTGGCGACTATGATTGAGCATATAGGCGATATGTGCGCTATCTCATCGACCACCGGCAGGAACTATCTGCAGGACCCCGGACTGCACCGCACCCTTATGGGAGACGGTCTCGCGACAGCCCTGGCATCCCTTTTCGGCGCCCCTGCGAACACCACCTATGGAGAGAATACCGGAGTGCTCAACATTACCAAGGTCTATGACCCGAGGGTAATCAGGATAGCCGCAGTCCTCGCCATACTCTTTTCGTTCTGTCCCAAGTTCGCGGCAATCGTGAGCGCTATGCCGGCTGCGACCATCGGTGGAGTATCACTCATTCTCTACGGTATGATTTCGGCGGTGGGTGTGCGCAATGTGGTGGAGAACAAGGTGGACTTCTCATCCTCACGCAACGTCATCATCGCAGCCATCATACTCGTACTCGGAATCGGAATCAACTACGGAGTCGAGGGCGGCAGCATAGACCTCGGATTCACAAAACTCTCGGCACTCGCCATAGCGGCACTTGTGGGCATATTGCTCAATGCGGTACTGCCAGGCAAGGACTATGAGTTCGGCAAGGACCATACGGGAGACACTGCCGTGAATTTCGACGCCAACACCAACAGGGTAACCGAATGACGACACGGACCGGAATACAAACTTGCACAACCTATTTCATTAATATCAACAAAATTTCAGGTATGAAGAAATTTTTATTTTCCGCAGCTCTCGCGCTGCTCTGCACAGGTGCTTTTGCACAGAACCTCCAGCTTCATTATGACTTCGGTCACGACGCCTACGGCAAGGAAGGGGACAAGGATCTCAGTTCCAGAGCCTATCTTACCACCACGGTGGAAATGTTCAGACCGGACTCCTGGGGAAGCACCTACTTCTTTGTGGATATGGACTATGTGAGCCGAGACAATACGGTTGGAACCACCAGGGGAGTCGTGGGGGCATATTGGGAGATTGCCCGCGAACTCTGCTTCTGGAAAGGGACCAAGGCTGACTGGCTTTCAGTCCACGTCGAGTACAACGGCGGGCTCAACGTCAAGGGCAGCAAGCACTACGTGGAGGGCAAGGAAACCAGTTACCTCGAAGGTACTTCTTTCAACAACGCATTCCTTGCGGGTCTGACCTACAGCGGACATTCCAAGGATTTCCGCCGCACCTGGTCCTTGAGCGCAATGTACAAACTCATACCCAAGACATTAGACGCATCCGGAAACAAGGACTACCACAACTTCCAGATTACGGGAGTGTGGGGCATCAACTTCGCCAAGGACTGGTGCACATTCTCAGGTTTCTTCGATTTCTGGAGGGAGGCACGTCCTTGGCAGGGCACCAAGTACATTTTTCTGTCAGAACCTCAGTTCTGGGTCAATTTCAATCAGATAAAAGGGTGGGAGAATGTTCATCTCAGCCTCGGAACCGAGGTCGAGCTGTCTGTCAATTTTGCCGGAAAGGGATTCTATGCCATCCCTACCATTGCCGCAAAGTGGACATTCTAAGTAAAAAACTGTAATTATTCCGCATCATTCCCGGCTCGACCGGGAAGATGCCCCGACAAATCGGGCACGACAGGAACACGTCATTCCCGGCTCGACCGGGAATCCCGAAGGCAACCAGATGCCCCGACAAATCGGACACGACAGGAACACGTCATTCCCGGCTCGACCGGGAATCCCGAAGGCAACCAGAT
>JBJEJT010000393.1:0-1863 GCA_051878255.1 Candidatus Cryptobacteroides sp.
AAGTCCGAAGCATTTATGTACAATGTGCTCGACGGTCAGTCCTACACCGTGAACTGCGGTGGTATGACTGCGGTTACTACAGTAAGGACACAGAATTAGTTTTGGAGAAGTTTCTGAACATAATTTCAAGAATGGCAACCGCTGCGGCGGTTGCTTTCGTCGTTTATTCCTGTGGAGGCAACCTGAAGCAGGAAGAAGCCAGGGACATACGGAGTATGCCTGTCCAGACAGCCGACGACCTTGTGAGTGTTCAGACTCAGAACGGACAGATACAGAACAGGATGGAAGCCCCCAAGATGGAAAGATACGAAAATGACACCCTTTCCGTCCAACTTTTTCCCGGTGGAGTGGCAGTTTACGGCTACATCGAGGGAGGATTGCTGGAGACTTCCATCACTGCGGACAATGCGAGGCACGAAAAATACTCTGACGGGAGGGAAACCTGGTCGGCTTTCGGAAACGTAGTGGTCAGGAACCTCATAAAGAAAGAGGTTATGCTGACGGATACACTCTACTGGGACAGGCAGAATGAAAAGATTTTCACGGACTGCTATGTCAGGATATATGCTCCGGACGGGTTTATGCAGGGTTACGGGATGGAATCGGACCAGAGGGCGAGGGATTACCAGCTTTTCAATCCTATCAACAGTTACGGTATCGTGGTGCAGGACAGCACCAAAGTGGACATAGATTCAGTCAATTTCATAGGTCCTTTCAGGCGTAAATAGCAAATAGAAAGGAAATTTTAATATTTTTTGTGGAAAAATTACTATCTTCGCACCCCATATCCAAAACTGGGAACATACGGAAAAATAACTAAATCAGTATAATTATTATGGCAGTTCTTGAAACTATCCGCGTGAAGTTCGGTGTGCTGATTTCAGTGCTCATCGCTGTGGCGCTGCTGTCATTCATCATCGACCCTACTACGCTTCAGAACGTGGCTTCATCAATGTCGTCCAAATACGATGTTGGTGAAATTGACGGTAAATCAATTTCTTACACAGATTACCAGAAAGATGTTGAAAAAACCAAGGGAGTTATGGAACTCCTCGGTTTCCAGGCTAATACCGAGCAGGCTCAGGCTTATGTGAGGGACGAGGCTTGGAAAGAACTCTTCGACAAGTATTATTTCATTCCAAATGCAGAGGATGCGGGAATCTATGTGGGCGACCAGGAGGCTCTCGACCTCATTTCAGGCGACAATATCTCCCCTGTGATAGCCCAGATGTTCTCCGATGAAAACGGATTCAACAGGGAGGCTTTCCTGAATTTCGTGGATTATTGCCGCAATGACCAGAGTGGAAGATACAGGGAACTTCTCAACTATCTCTGCAATGCTGCCATTTCACAGCAATATTACGCCAAGTATTTCTCCCTTTTCTCTGCTTCCAACATCACCAACGAACTCGATATCCGCAAGGAGATTGCCGACAACAACAATTCGGTCAATGCTGAATTCGTGATGGTTCCTTTCGGATATGCGAGGGATACCACCGTGAAGGTGAGCGACGATGAAATCAAGGCGTGGTACAAGTCCCACAAAAAGGTGGCTGCATACAAAGATCTGCTCACCCGCAAAGCCAGCCGCGATATAGAGTATGTGGTTTACGACATACTTCCGTCAGCCGAGGATATTGCCGAGGCAAACGACGAAATCGCATCCCTGGTCGATGATTTTGCCAATACTTCAAACGTCAAATCTTTCCTGAGTGCAAATTACTGTTCTTTCGACGAGAAGTACTACAAGGAGGGGGAATTGAAGTCCATCGCTCCTGAAATTGACCAGTTCGTGTTCAATAACGGAGGCAAGGATGTCTCTGGAGTGATAGCACGTGGGAATGACTTCTATGTTGTCCGCAT
>JBJEJT010000394.1:0-1848 GCA_051878255.1 Candidatus Cryptobacteroides sp.
GAGGAACTGGAAGAACTGGAGAAAAAACTCTATGCTGAGAACCGGGTGCCTATGCTCTCTGATATGACTGCCGTGCTCGAATCCCTGGTCATCGCTTCCGGACGCTGGAAGAAATGGGTGCACGGAGATGAGTCCCCGGACGATTTCGCTTCCATCGCTCCTGACCGCCAGAGATGGCTCATCCAGACAGGTGCCCGCTACATCTGGCAGAAACCTGAAGCCGTAGCCGCCCGCAGGATGCTGTACGACAACCTCCAGATGAACGGCATCGATGCGGAAAGCATAGTCCTCTCCACTATTGAGCGTGCCATCGACAAATACTACGTGGCATTCAATATCGTCAATCTCAACTCCCTCCTGTAATGAAGAAATACGATATACTCGCACTCGGTGAACTGAATATTGACCTTCTTCTCAACAATATATCCGGTTTTCCACAGATCGGCAAGGAAATTTTTGCCGGCGCAATGAATCTCACGCTCGGCAGTTCCACTGCCATCTTTGCAGCTAACGCTGCTACGCTCGGTGCAAAGGTGGCTTTCCTCGGGATGGTCGGTGCAGACGCCTACGGGGATCTCGTGAAGGCATCCCTGAGGGAGCGCGGAGTGGATGTGTCCAACATAATGGAGGTGCAGGAGGCTGCCACGGGCTTGACTGTCATCCTCAACTACGGCAACGACAGGGCCAATGTCACCTATCCCGGAGCAATGAGCCTGATGGGAGTAAGGCATATCTCCCCCGAACTCATCTCCCGCTGCCGTTGCGTCCACATCTCATCCATTTTCCTCCAGCGTACGCTTCACGACGAGATTTTTGAAATCGTGAAGCTCGTCAAGTCTGCCGGGGCATCCCTGTCTATGGACGTGCAGTTCGACCCGGAGGAAAAATGGGATTTCGACTGGAGGGCAATCCTGCCTATGGTGGACATCTTCCTGCCTAACGAACAGGAACTTATGTGCATCACAGGGGAGAGGGACGTGGAGAGTGCGATGGAAGCCATAAGACCATATATCAATGCTGCTGTCATCAAGATGGGGACCAAGGGTTCCTGCCTCATCACCCGTGAGAGCAAAACGATGCTTGCAGCCGTATTGAATGATGAGGTGGTGGATGCCATCGGGGCAGGAGACAGTTTCAATGCCGGCTTCCTCACCGCCTTTGTCGCAGGAAAATCCCTTGAAGAGTGCCAGCGCACGGGCAACCTCACCGGGGCTGTAAACACCACAGCCTCCGGGGGAACGGGAGCTTTCAGTTCCAAGTCTGCCGTCGAAGAGGTCGCATTGAAGCGCTTCGGGCAGTCCCTGGACCTTTGATAAACACACACAACCACATAATTATGAACATAACCAATCAATTCACACTTGCAGCAGCTGTACTGCTGTTCTGTTCCTGCTCGTCGGGAGTCACCATAAAGACCGGTGACCTCAGGTTGAGAGTCGATGACAGGATGCAGCTTAGCCTGCAGTCCGACCTGGCAAGGACTCCTTTGGTGGAGGCAAACTCCACTTTCAGCGAGTTGTGCCTGGAAGATGGCAGAGAGCTGGAGTACCGTCTGGAAGATGTCAGCAAGTCCAGTGTCGAAGACAATTTCGGCAAGGGAGTGCGCTACACAGTCACCGGAACTGCCATAGCTGAGGATGTACGGATTGAGAAACGCTATGTTTTCAGTCTGTATGAACAATTCCCATCCTTCATTGTCAGCAAAGTCGAATACCGTAACTTGTCTGACAGTCCTATCGGCGTGAAGGGATGGAAATCGGACATCTTCATAGTCATTTACCCGGAGGGCCTGCCTTGCGTATGGTCATTCCAGGGCCAGTCCACCGAGTCCCGGGAAGACTGGATCAT